>JBFWKK010000017.1:0-41298 GCA_050252715.1 Sphaerochaeta sp.
TTTGCCTTCAAGGTACCGAAGGTCGCTATCTGTGCAACCCGCTCCGTCCCATAGTGCTCTGTAACGTAGTTGATGACCTCCTGGCGTCGTTCATAACAGAAGTCGATATCGAAGTCGGGCATGCTCACCCGCTCTGGGTTGAGGAACCGTTCGAAGAGGAGGTTGTATTTAATGGGATCTACGTCGGTGATGCCAAGTGAGTAGGCGACCAGGGAACCTGCCCCCGATCCACGTCCAGGACCAACCGGTATGTCATGTTGCTTTGCCCATTGGATATAGTCCATGACGATGAGGAAGTAGCCCTCAAACTGCATCTTGATTATGATATCCAGCTCATAGTCCAGTCGCTTCTGCAACTCCTCGGTAATGTCAGGATAGCGGCTTTTCAGCCCCTCATTTGAGAGGTGGCGCAGGTAGTCTGATGTGTCGCTAAAGTCCTGGGGAACTGCAAAGTTGGGGAGTAGTGGGCCTGGAAAGTGAATTTCCAGATTGCACCGTTCTGCAATCTTGGTTGTATTCTCCAGGGCCTCAGGACACCAACTGAAGAGCTCAGCCATCTCTGCCTCGCTCTTAAAGTAGAACTCCTGGTTGGGGAATCTCATTCTGTTTGGATCGTTTTTCTTACTGTTGGTGCCGACACAGAGCAGGAGATCTTGTGCATTGGCATCACTCTTGTCGATATAGTGGATGTCGTTGGTGCAGACCAAGGGGATTCCTGTCTCGTCGCTGATCTGTTTCAACAGTGGGTTTGTCTTCTTTTGCTCAGGCAGATTGTGGTCCTGCATCTCAAGGTAGTACCGTCCATCGTCGAAGACTGAGGCAAACCACTGGGCACGTTCCTTTGCCAGGTCCCATTGGTCGTTGAGCAGATGTTGCAGGATTTCTCCACCAAGGCAGGCTGAGAGACAGATCAGTCCCTCGTTATGCTTGATGAGCAACTCGTCATCGATTCGCGGCTTGAAGTAGAATCCTTCGGTATAGGAGATTGAGTTGAGTTCCATCAGGTTGTGGTACCCTTTCTCATTCATTGCAAGGAGAATAAGGTGGTACTGGTTTGTCTTCTTCCCTCCCGGTACGGGTCGTTCGGTATGCCCACTGGGATTACAGTAGAACTCACAGCCTATAATTGGATTGATCCCCGCTTCCTTGGCAGCATAGTAGAACCGAAGTGCTCCAAACATATTGCCGTGGTCGGTGATGGCAAGGCTCTTCATCCCCAGTTCCTTGGCCTTTTCCATGTACCGTGGGATTGGTGCCGCTCCATCGAGCAGGGAGAAGTCAGTATGGTTGTGCAGGTGGATGAAGTTACTCTGCACCTCGTTGTACTCGCGTTCAGAATCAGACATGTACCTATGCTCCAAATTCAGGAGGAGAGCGACTGTGAGTTGAGCTCGTGCAGGAAGGACTCAAAGATTCTTCTTGCGCGTTCAAGTTGCAGTTCGCTGATCACTCCATGCATTTTTCTCAATTCAGAAACCAGCTCATAGGAGAGCGTATTGACCCGTTCTGGATGAATCGGGAGGGTCTGTCCCGACAGTTTTGAGACAAGGTCCTTGCTGATATGATAGGCCTTGTTGGGAAATGTCGTACAAAATTGCACCTTTGAAATAGCGTTCTGTGTACGAGCTGCCTGAAAAGCAACTATAACACATTCATCGGTGTTGCGAATAGGGTCTTCAACGATAATGAAGCGCTGGAAATCCCCATATTCCAAGCCAATGCGAATTCTGGTCAGCAGTGCTTTCTCTGGTCCCAACAGGAGCTGCCCATCCTTGTTGTAGAGCTTTGAGATGGGTATCCAGTGGGTGGTTACCTTTCCTCCCTGGTAGTACTTTATCTCAGCGTTTGCATCCAAGGTGGCAAGGGTTGTCGAGAGACCGAAGCGAGTACTGGGAACGCAGAGGCTTCCTCCAATGGTGGTCTGTCTCCTGACAATCTGGGAAGCTTGGCTCTCCAAGGTTTTTTGCAGTATTTCAGGAAGCACCAATTTACCTGCATAGAGCAGTTGGCTGGCTGTTACCATGGCCCCTATCTCCACAAACCGGTCATTTCTGGTGATGCGTTTCAGTTCCTCCAGTTCTCCAAGGTCGATGATTCCGTCCTTGACCTCGCTGGGATAGTAGTCCTGCAGGCTCATAAGATAGGTCCCTCCTGCCCAGATCAGGGCTTGAGGGTAACGGTATGCAATGGTTGCAAACTCACTAAGCGTCTTGGGAGTATGGATGACAGGAGACCTAATGCCTTCGTACACGTTTTCGCCTCCTATAGGTGAGGGCTATCTCAACAATCTGCAAGAGTTCACTCATGTCCATGCATTGGCAGGTATTCAAGCTGAGCTCCTGGATGATTGCTTCCTTGTCCATGGGAGTTTCCTCGCTCTGTGAACCCTGCATCGGGCGGTTGTTTCTGCCAAGTGTTTTGTTTCGGGTGCTGTTGGTCATCTCCTGGAGAATGGATTCGATGATCAAGGTCTTTGAAGCATAGCAGTTTGGACATGGGGTATTGCCTGTTGCCTTGTATGCACGTTCTATGTCGCGGTAGAGCCGTGTTTTCTGGTAGCTGTCAAAGGTCTTCACCGTAGCATCCCTGAGCCGAAATGCTGGGACAACACAGGAAAGAGTTGCTTCATCATTAAGCAAGACAATGCAGTTGCCGCATGCCTTCCCTCTGCAGTGGCTGTTTATACTCTTGATCCCTACATCCTCCATGAGGATCAGGGAGAGAGGTTTGTTTGAGTTAACCGAGAGCGAGAGGGCTTTTCCGTCTATGGTGCATTCAATCTTCATGCTTTACCTCGCATTGCCCCGAGAAGGGTCTGTCCATCTACAGGAACCTTGCCGACCGCTGAACCAAGCGCCTGCTCCAGGGCTGAGATGAAGGCGCTGGTGATCACCCCCTTCAGTGCACTGGTAACGGAGGAGGATATCTGTTGACCTTCATCCTTGATGGAAATCTCAATGTTGAAATTGTTGCTGTGGCTCAAGAGTGCCCCTGCCTCCCTGAGTGTAGTGACAATGGTGTGTCGAATCTTGCTTCTCAGGCTTTGTTCATCGAATACTCTGGAGAGGGAGACTGCGCACCATACCCGCCTGACCAAGGGGCTCAAGGTAACCGAATCAATCTCCAGCTCCAATGCAGCTGCGACCCAGCTGTTGCTGAGAAACAGAGATCCCTTCATGCCTGGTTGTTTGGGGGAGAGCACACTTTCGCAAATGGGGAGGGGTTGGACAAATCGCTTCTCCTTGATCAAGGTACAAGCCTTCTGGATCTGTTGCGGCATTCTCCCGCTGTTTGCGGTCAGCACGGAGGGGCCGCTGTCCAGCATCTCCTTCTGCTCCTCAACGAAGGAGATATCTCCCTTTGCTACCTGGAGCTCTTCGCTGATAATCTGTCTCCAGATCTCTGCACTGGAGCCGATGGTATAGAAGGATGTATTTACCTCTACCTTGTTGTGTGGGTTCAGTGTTATTTGCACAGGTTGCTGGGGCAGGGAGCGGCATTCACTGCTGAATCCGCTGATACCGGCTCCACAGGCCAGTGCCACCCCCCGGCTGTAGTTGAAGAACGTGGAGAGCTTGACCCGCATCTGCGCCTGCATTTCATAAGCCGCATTCTTTCGTTGGAAATCGCTTGCATCACTTACCGCACTGATCAGTTCCTTGAGCTTTGCGTACTTGTCACAGCGAATCACTTGGCTGTGGGAGGAGCTTTCAGTGGCAAACTTCAGTCTCCAGGTCAGGGGGTTGTACCCACTGAGCTTTGCCAGTGCGCTGTAGTGTGCCTCACTCGAGCAGAGTGCATCGCTATAGCCCAAGTCCCCAAAGAAATGGGATGGTTTCTTATGTGAGGTGTGGAAGGTAAGGGAGATGGAGAGTGCCTGGGGTGTATAGAGGGGAACCAGTCCGGCAATGAGTTGGTTTGCCATCTCATCGCTGAACATCGTGGTGCTCCCTTGGTCAACGACTGCCTCAATTGCCTCTGCCTGTACGCGTCCGTCGCTGAAGTACCATGTTTTTCTGTGTATGGTGAGATCGGGTCGAAGGCTCTCTGCATCGAAGAGCATCTCCACTGGACAGTTTCCCTTGAGACAGGCTACCGAAGCAATGGCACAAAGCGTACTGGGTGCGATGAGCATCTCATCATGAGGGGCAAAAAAGGGTTCCCGGTGGATGATGATTCGTCTTTTGGGGATTGCTGTTACATCACTGACTGTCTCCCTGACATGGCTTGGCCATTGGGTCGGGGTGGTGATATGGAGGATGTCGTCCTCCATGAGGACACTGATTCTTGAGAGGGTATTGCTCTCATAGTTGCTGCCGGTATAGCGATAGGTTCTCTCCAGTACCTCCAGGCCTTCCTCTCGGATTGCCTCTTCTAGGTCCCCCAATTCATAGGAGAATGGTTTTTGTTCCAATTCTGGGGGACTCTCCTCCCCACTAGGCAGCTGGTAGGAGATATTGATCTCTTTGCTTTTAAGTTGTACCGACTCGGTGTCATATCCAAAGAGTGCAAGAATCGGCTGTTGGTAGTAGGAGATATTGGAGGAGGTAAGCAATGGTGTGGAGGAGTCCAAGACGCGCACACGGTTGGTCCCAGGGATATCTCTGGTGGTAACCAGCACAAAATTATTGTCCAGCTCAGGTAGGGAGATCTCCTCTATTCGTCCGGCATCGACTGATGAGGTGACGATATACCCGTGTAGGGTGGTTACCTTGCCTGTCGATGATCGTTTTTCTGCCATACGATGTTCCTCTCTCGAGTATGAAAGATACCATGTACAGGCCCCAAGAGCAATGAGAGAAAGCGGTAACCCTGCTTGCAAGGAGGAGGCCGGGGCCGTACAATTGGGAGTATGAATACCCATGAAGAATCCCACCTCCAAGAGGTGCGCTCACTGATAGAACAACTTTCAAGGCACCAGAGGGCCTATTATGTCGATAACCGACCTCTGGTAAGCGATATCGAATATGATCGTCTTTTCGATCGACTCCGTGAACTTGAGTCCCGCTATCCATCCCTGCGTTTCCCCGATTCCCCAACCCAACGGGTAGGGAGCGACCTGGATGCAACCTTTCCTGAGGTAGCGCATACCATTCCTGTTTTAAGCTTGGACAAATCCTACAGTGATACTGAGCTCCTTGCATGGATAGAGCGGACCGAAGGAAAGGTTTCCCGCAACCTGGGAATCGTCATTGAGGAGAAGATTGATGGAATTTCCATCGTTCTCTACTATGAGGATGGATATTTGGTCCGTGCCGTGACGCGGGGCAATGGAGCGATTGGAAATGATGTAACCCAGAATGTAAAAACCATTGCATCCATTCCCCTTCGTCTCAGTGAGCCGGTGACCCTTGCTGTGCGAGGGGAGGTGTACCTTCCCAAGGACCAATTCAAGGCGATCAACAGCCAGATGGAAATCCCTTACGCGAATCCAAGGAATCTTGCAGCAGGAACCATCCGCAGGATCAAGAGCAGTGAGGTTGCAAAAGTTCCCCTTCAGATATTTGTCTATGAAGGGTTCTGGGAAGGGGAGGTATCTCTTCCTGACCACCTCTCCATTCTCAGCAAGCTGGTCCAGTACGGATTCAGGGTCAACCCAAATATTGGGTACTTTACCAGGGATGCAGAGCAGGCAAGGGCTCAACTCAGGGATGCCCATTTGCAAGGGTTTGGCGGCAGGTATCTGGACATCGCTTCCTACATCCAGCAGCACATCAGTGAAAGAAATAGTCTGAACTATGAGATAGACGGACTGGTGGCAAAGGTGAATGAGATTGCTGTCCGCCAGAGTCTTGGCTATACAGCCCACCACCCCAGATGGGCAATGGCGTACAAGTTCGAATCTCCTCAAGCACAAACCACCCTGCTATCCATCGACCTTCAGGTGGGCAGAACAGGTCGTGTCACTCCGGTTGCCCGAGTGAAACCGGTCCAGGTTGCCGGCTCCACCATCAGCAACATCACCCTGCACAACCAGGATTACATCGATATGCTCGAACTCGCATTGGGTGATGAGGTGGAAATTTCACGAAGGGGGGATGTCATTCCCGCCGTGGAGCGAGTGATAGAGAAGAATGAGAACTCGCTTGGGGTGTACAAGATGGATTCCCACTGTCCTGTATGTGGTACTGAATTGGTGAAAAAGGGAGCCCATACGTTCTGTCCCAATACCGCATGTCCTGCCCAGGTGAGGGGTCGAATTGAGTTCTTCATCTCCAAGGATGGGATGGATATCGACAACTTTGGACCTGAGACCGCATCTGTTTTATTGGAAAAGGGGGTGCTCAAGGATGTACCAGACCTCTATCGTATCGACTATGCCAAGACCCTCGGGGATATGAGTGGCTTTGGCCTGAAGAAAATTCGTCTGATAGAGAAAGGGATATCTGAGAGCAAGAAGAGAACCTTCAAACAGGTGTTGGTCTCCTTGGGAATCCCTGAGCTTGGGAAAAAAGGAGCTGAGCTTCTCATAGAAGCGGGTATTGACAGCATGGACAAGCTCCTGGATGTGGCAAGAAATCAGGATCTTGAGCGACTTACCAGCATCAAGCAGATAGGCAAGAAGAGTGCCCGTCTCTATATTGATGCATTGCTTGAACCAGCAATGCTTGATCGGATCGAGGCACTTAGGGAGCTTGGGCTTCCCATGGAGCATACAAAGGAAGATACCGGTGACCTTGAGCAGATATTCAGCGGTCAAGTCTGGTGTGTTACCGGATCGTTCGAACACTTCAATCCAAGAGGGAAGGCAATGGATGAGGTACTGCGTCGCGGAGGACGGACAGTCAGCTCGGTTACCAGCAAAACAACCCACCTGCTTGCCGGTGGTGGGGGAGGAAGCAAGCTCAAGAAGGCTGAGGAGCTTGGTGTAACCGTTGTTGATGAGCAAACCTTTCTGGCATTGTTGGATACCAAGGGAAAAAATCAGGAAGAAACACAAGGCGAATTCGCTTTTTAAGGCAGTTTTAGTGACAAATTTCCAGAAAACGTATATACATACCATAACTGGAGGACACACTATGCATGTGCTAGCAAAAGAACTGAATGAGACGTTGCAGGGAACCATCGTGGACGCAATGCTCTCCGACGTAGGACGAAGGATGTTTTTCCCCAAGGGGATCGTCGCCCAAAGCGCCGAAGCCGGCAAGAAAGCCACTCGGTTCAATGCCACCATCGGGATGGCTACATCCCAGGGGCAACCGATGTATTTGTCGGACATCTACAATCAGTTTGTTGAAAACACCTTCAAGCCCTCACAACTCTTTTCCTATGCTCCCGGCGGGGGAGACCCTGCACTCAGGGCATTGTGGAAAGAGGAGATGGTAAAGAAAAACCCATCCTTGAAAGGAAAGCAGTTCAGCCTTCCCATCATAACTTCTGGATTGACACACGGGCTCCAAATGATGGCCCAGCTCTTCGCCCAAGAGGGAGAGACCGTGGTTATACCCAATCTTGCATGGGACAACTATGAATTGATCTTCGCCTATCAGGTGAATGCCACGGTAAAAACCTTCAACCTTTACAATGCAGAAGGTGGGTTCAATGTGGAGGGGCTTCGTGAGGTACTTTCCTCCATCCCTGAGCGCAAGGCCCGTATTCTGCTCAACTTTCCCAACAATCCTACAGGATACACCCCCACCAAGACTGAAATGCAGGCCATTGCTGAGACCCTGATCAATCTGGCAGAAGAGGGAATGCAGTTGCTGGTGCTCAGTGACGATGCATACTTTGGTCTGTTCTTTGAGGAAGACTCTGCAACTGAGAGTCTGTTTTCCTTGCTTTGTGATGCTCATCCAAACATTCTTGCGATCAAATGTGATGCGGCAACCAAGGAGGATATGGTCTGGGGGTTCCGTATCGGATTCATTACCTATGGAAGCAAGCTGTTGGGTGAAGAGCACTACGATGCCCTGAACAAGAAGACCTTGGGGATTATTCGAAGCACGGTTTCGAACTGTGACCGGCCGGGGCAAAGCATGCTCTTAAAGGCAATGAAGGAAGGAACCCGCTATGAGGCTGACAAGATAGATGCCAAGGCAGAGATGGAGAAGCGCTACCGCGTTCTCAAGGAAGCGCTCAAGAAGTATGAAGGCAATGACTTGCTCAAGCCATATCCCTTCAACAGTGGCTACTTCATGGCCTTTGATTGCAAGGGCAGTGCAGAGCAACTGCGCAAGCATCTGCTTGATGCCTACCAGGTGGGATGCATCAATATTGCCGATGTTACCCTTAGACTCGCCTATTGTTCAGTAGAATGTGATAGAATAGCTGAACTGGTAGACATTGTGTACCAGGCGGCAGGAGAAGCATGGAACTAAAGACAAAGCTCTACCTCGTCGATGAGGACGGAAACAAATTCATGGGAATCGGGGTGCTGTGGTTGCTTGAACAAGTACAGCAACAGAACTCGTTGCGTAAGGCAGCCTCCGAACTGGGTATCTCCTACTCAAAAGCCTTTGGCATGGTACAGAACCTGGAACGAGGACTCGGAGTGCCTGTACTGAATCGACGAAAGGGTGGGGCGAGCCGGGAAGGTGCTACGCTGACGGAATTTGCTTTGCAGTTCCTGGTTTTGTATCGACAGTTCACCAAGCAGGCAAAGGGAAGCCTTTCCGCTCCCTTCTCTCAGTTCAAAAAAGAGTTGGGAGACTTGCTTGAGGCGTATGACGAAAGTGGAGGCGAGGGTAATGAATAAAAAAATGGATTTTTCCATACCAAATCTGGGAGTAGCGAAGATCTCCTCCCCGATTATCATGAGTACATCCCAGAACGATGGACAGGCTGATTATGTGGATGACAGCGATCATATCCTCTACGGTATCGATACGGATATTGACAAGGATGGGCACCCTGTTCCCCGTCATGAAGAGACGGTAGAACTTGCCGGTCCGCGTTCCAAGATCTACTTCAATCCTGCCCACGTGCATGCGGCAATAGCTACCTGTGGAGGGATCTGCCCGGGCTTGAACAATGTCATCAGGGCTGTTGTGCGCTGTTTCTGGTACCGCTATGGGGTCAGAAGAATCAGTGGCATTCAGTTCGGCTACCAGGGACTCCTTGAGAACAGCCCATGGCCTCTTATCCCTCTTGACCCTGATGTGGTTGATGACATCCAGGAGAAAGGCGGTACGATTCTTGGCTCTGCCCGTGGTGGGGGAAAACAGGTTGAGGAGATTGTTGACTCGCTTGAGCGTCTAAATATCAACATTCTGGTGACTGTCGGTGGGGATGGAACCCTTCGTGGGGCCTATGAGATCTATGAGGAGGTCAAGAAGCGTGGTTTGAAGATTTCCATCATCGGAATTCCCAAGACCATCGACAACGACCTCTCCTTCATCCAGAGCTCGTTTGGTGTCGATACTGCAGTGCAGATGGCCGTGCCTGTGGTACGTAGTGCACACGTGGAGGCCAAGAACTCCATTCATGGTATAGGACTGGTAAAGGTGATGGGGCGTGAGTCAGGCTTTATTGCTGCACAGACCGCCTTGGCCCAAAGTGATGTGAACTTCTGTTTGATCCCTGAGAACCCGTTCGACCTCGATGGTCCCAATGGATTGCTCGAGCACCTCAGAAGGAGAGTCCTTGATCGTGGGCATGCTGTCATTCTGGTCAGTGAGGGTGCCGGGCAGGACTTGGTACCGGAAACAGGAGAAAAGGATGCCTCAGGAAATGTGAAGTACCACGATATTGGAGTCTTCCTCAAGGACAAGATCATTGAGTACTTCAGAAAAGAGGGTATTGAGAGTAATGTAAAGTACATTGATCCCTCCTACATTATCCGTAGTGCTGCCGCCGATTCTTTTGATTCAATCTACTGTGCCCGTCTTGGAGCTCATGCGGCGCATGCTGCGATGGCAGGCAAGACCCAGGCCTTGATCGGCTTGGTACACAATCGATTCGTGCATCTTCCAATCAGCTTGGCGGTATCAAGCAGGAACCATGTAGATCTGGAGGGAAGCCTCTGGAGAGATGTCCTGGAAAATACCCGTCAACCGTTGAGTATGAAGAACTTCAACTTCGACTGAGCGACAAACCTGTACTAGGAGAAGGGGGGCTGTAAGAAGCCTCTCTTTTTTTCAGGTGTCCAGCATTCGTGTTTCTCTTCAGCAGTTTTTAAGACAATATGTAAATGATTTTTACAAACATGTGATAATTTTTAGAAAAAGTGATAGCATGCGCCATAACTCACTATCCAGCAATTAAAAAGAAACGTGAAAAAATACAAAAAGTTCAAAAAACCTCTTGATTAAAATATCAGATATGTACTATCGTCTGTTTCAGAAAGAGAACGACATGCTTCTGCACCCGTTGGGTCGGTTAGCAACGAAATCGGATTTTTTCTAACCTCCTTTTGTTCCCCCTAGGGTTTAACCTCCTTTTCCCTGGGGGGTTTTTTTATTCATTGACGCCTTCTCTTAAAGAGCGTATCATCTGCCAATAATGAGTAAGCAATCGATCAATACAATTCTCTTTGACCTTGATGGTACTTTGTTGCCGCTTGACCAGAAGCAGTTTATCCGTGGGTACTACCAGCGTTTCCTGAAAAAGGGAGTAGAGCTGGGCTTCAACCCTGAGAAGTTGTCTCTTGCTTTAGAACGCGGTATTGCTGCAATGATGGGCAACGATGGAAGTATGACAAACAAGGATCGATTCGACCAGGTATTCCATCAGGTCAGTGGTATTGATCCCAAACAGTTCAATGCCAGGTTTGCCTTGTTCTATGAGAATGAGTTCAACCAACTCAAGCAATGTGCCAATCCCTCTCCGCTTGCAAGGGATGTGGTTCACTCTGTGCAAGAGAAGGGATATACCGTTGTACTTGCCACCACTCCATTGTTTCCATCCATGGGAACCAATGCACGGCTTTCCTGGGCTGGTTTGGAGCCTTCTCTCTTCTCATTGGTTACTACGTATGAGGATTTTCATTATGCCAAGCCAAACCATGGATACTACTACCAGATTCTTGAGCACCTGGGTCTTGAGGCCTCCTCTTGCCTTATGATCGGCAATGACGTAGAAGAGGACATGGTTGCTGGAGATGTAGGTATGGAGTTGTACTTGGTCACCGATTGCCTGATCAACACCAAGAACAAACCTCTTGATGGCTACCGCCAAGGATCCCTTAAGGATTTGGCACGCTTTTGTAAGGAGCTTCCCCCATGCTGAGTGAAAAACCATCCCCTTTGAGTCGACCGCTTATCGCTTCCCTTCTTGCAAGTCTCTGCGCCATTCTCTGGGGGAGTGCCTACCCCTCCATCAAGTTGGGGTATGAACTCTTTCTGGTTGGTGCTGATGATACACCGGCGAAGATGGCTTTCGCTGGGCTCCGGTTCACCTTTGCCGGACTCTTGGTGCTCTTGTTCCGGTTCTTCCAATCAGGGGAAAAGCAACGCTTCGCAAGTCTGGATAGGAAGGCATGGGGACAGATCCTCTTGCTTGGTCTTTTGCAGACCACCATTCATTACACCTTCTTTTATATTGGAGTCTCCTATACAACAGGAGCAAAGAGTTCAATCCTGAACTCCTCTTCAGTCTTTTTCAGTGCGTTGCTTGCCCATTGGGTCTATGCAAATGATCAGATCAGTCTCAGAAAGGGGCTGGGAATCCTCTTGGGCTTCCTCTCGGTGGTTATGGTGAATCTTGAACCAAATCTTGAACTCTCCTTCGCCTTGAAGGGGGAGGGGTTTGTGGTCATTGCAGCGTTCCTGACCAGTGCCAGTGCACTGTACAGCAAGCGGGTGAGCCGTCGCATTGACCCGGTTCTCCTCACCAGCATGCAGCTCTTCCTTGGGGGACTTATTCTCCTCGCCCTTGCTTTGGCGCAAGGTGCAGCATTCCCGAGTAGTGGAATTGCAGGATATCTCTTGCTCCTCTACATGGCATCCTTGAGCGCTGTAGCGTTCTCTGTGTGGACCACCCTGTTGAAGCACAACAAGGTGAGCTCAATCACTGTCTTCAACTTCCTGATACCAGTGGTCGGGACCTTCCTTTCGGCCTTGATCCTTGGAGAATCCATCTTCCGCTTACAGTATTTGATTGCTCTTCCCCTTGTTGCCTTTGGGATTGTTCTGGTGACTTATTCCAGCTCAAAGACACCTGTGTAGAGGCGATAATACTGACCTCTCAGTGCCATTAGTTCCTCGTGGGTTCCCGTTTCAATGATCTCTCCCATCTGCAACACCATGATTACATCGGCATTGTGGATGGTAGAGAGACGGTGAGCGATGACAAAGACTGTCCTTCCTTCCATCAAGGCATCCATCCCTTTCTGCACAACCTCTTCGGTGTGGGTATCGATGCTGCTGGTTGCCTCATCAAGCACCAGCACTGGAGGATCTGCAACAATGGCCCGAGCAATTGAGATCAACTGACGTTGTCCTTGTGAGAGCGTTGACCCATCTCCGCTGAGCTGGGTTTGATAGCCTTCGCCGAGGTGGGCGATGAAGGAGTCTGCGTTTGCCATCTTCGCTGCTTCAACAACTGCTTCATCACTTGCTTCCAGATTGCCGTAGCGGATATTTTCCATGACCGTCCCGCTGAAGAGGTGGACATCCTGGAGTACAACCCCCAGTGAACGGCGAAGGTCGGCCTTGCATATCTTGTTGATATTGATGCCGTCATACCGTATTTTCCCGTCTGCCAAATCGTAGAACCGGTTGATGAGGTTGGTTATGGTGGTTTTTCCCGCACCGGTTGCGCCAACCAAGGCTATTTTCTGGCCGGGTTCTGCATGGATGGTGATATCCTTCAGGACCAACGTATCTTCACTGTATCCAAAATCCACCCTATTCAAGGAGACCTGCCCCTTGAGTTCGGTCAATTCCCCTGTCTTGGTATTTTTCCATGCCCAATGCTCTGTTTTCTGTTTTGTCTCATCTCCCTTTTCTGTGGTGTTGACGAGGGTGATGAATCCATCGTCCTGTTCTGATTCCTCATCGAGCATGGCAAAGATTCGCTTGGTCCCTGCAAGTGCCATCACCACAGCATTGAGCTGGTTGGCCATCTGGTTTATCGGCATGTTGATCGTTCTGCTCAGCTGTAGGAATGCAGCAATAATGCCCAGGGTAAGCGCCCCTATTCCATGGATGGCGAGCATGCCACCTGCTATGGCAACCAGCACATACTGGATGTAGCTGATATTCCCCATAATCGGCATAAGGATGTTTGCAAACCTATTTGCATTGAATGCGTGTCCGGCAAGTTCCTCATTCAAGAGATCAAAACGCTCCTTTGCTTTCTGTTCATAGGTGAAAACCTTGATGATCTTCTGTCCGTTGATCATCTCCTCAATATAGCCATTGGTCTTTCCGATGGACTTTTGCTGTTCAACGAAGTAGGATCCACTCTTTCCTGCCACAAAGGAGGAGATGCGAAGCATGATTGCAAGCGAAACGAGGACCACCAAAGTCAGTCTCCAACTGGTGAAAAGCATCGCGAAGAAAATCGCCAGTACGGTAATGATTGAGTTGATGAAGTTCGGGATGGACTGACTTACCATCTGTCTGAGGGTGTCGGTGTCGTTGGTGTAGAGGCTCATCAAATCACCATGGGAGTGGGTGTCGAAGAACTTGATCGAAAGCTTTTGCATATGGGTGAACATCTCGTCCCGTAGTGATTTCAGCGTGCCTTGGGAGATGGTGATCATCAAGCGATTGTAGATGTAGGTTGCAACAACTCCAGCTGCATAGATTGCCCCCATACCTAGAAGTGCACGTATCAGGGGAAGGAAGGAAGCCCCATCAGGGTTCTCTGCCAGTGGGACAATATAGGTGTCGATCAATACGCGCAGGAAGAGTGAACCGGCAACTGAGGCCAGTGCACTTACCAGGATACAGAGCAGCACCAACAGGAAGCGGCCCTTGTAGGGGGTGAATATGTAATGAAAGAGTCGTTTCAGGGTAGGCCAGTCAAACTTGGGCATCTTGGAGGATTTTTCTTTCATGCTCGTTCCTCCTGATGCATCTGGGAGTGGTACATCTCCTGGTAGCGTTCACAGGTTTCCATCAGCTGTTCGTGGGATCCCTTTGCATGGATCCTGCCATCATCCAGCATCACAATCATATCAGCATCCATCACCGAGGCAACTCGCTGGGCAATGATGATCTTGGTAGTATCGGGCAATTCATGCAACAGCCCTTCTCTGATGGCCGCATCAGTCTTTGTATCTACAGCACTGGTAGAGTCATCGAAGATGAGGATTTTTGGGTGCTTGAGCAGAGCCCTGGCAATGCAAAGACGCTGTTTCTGCCCCCCCGATACATTCGATCCATCCTGTTCTATGTAGGTGTCATACCCTTTGGGGAACTGTTGGATGAACCCATCAGCCTGGGCGATTTGGCATGCCCACCTCAGTTCCTCGTCACTTGCCTTCTCGTTACCCCAGCGAAGGTTCTCAGCAATGGTTCCACTGAACAGGAGATTTTTCTGCAGGACCATGCCAACCTCCTTTCTGAGGGTATCCATCGCATACTCGCGAACATCAACACCAGATACTTTCACCGATCCACTGTAGACATCATAGAGGCGGGGTATCAACTGTACCAAGGAACTCTTTGCACTTCCTGTCGGCCCGAGGATTCCGATGGTCTGTCCACTGGCAATCTCCAGGTTGATGTCATAGAGGCATCGCTTTTCCTTGGTCTTGGTATAGCTGAAATCAACGTGGGAGAAACTCACCGATCCATCAGCAATTGTGCTTAGTGCATTCTCTTGCTCGATGAGGTCACTCCTCTCACTGAGTACTTCCTCAATCCTGACAGCCGATGCCCGGCTTATGGTGATCATGACCACCACCATTGAGAACATCATCAGGCTCATCAGTATTTGGGATGTGTAGGTTATGAAGCTCATCAACTCTCCGGTAGTCATGGAAGAGGATACAATGAGGTGAGAAGCGATATAGCTGATCGATAGAATGCTCAGGTACATCATTCCCTGCATCAGCGGGCTATTGAATGCGATGATTTTCTCAGCCTTGCTGAAATCATCGTAGATATCCTTCGAGACTGTACCAAATTTCTTGACCTCTTCTGTCTCCCTGACGAAGGATTTAACCACCCTGATACCGCGGATGTTCTCCTGTACAACGGTATTGAGCCGATCATAGGTCTTGAAGACCCTGGTGAAGATGGGATAGGCGGCCTTAATCAGGAAGAAGAGCCCTATACCAAGCAGAGGAAGCGCAACCAGATACACCAGACTCAGTGTCTTGTTGATGGAGACTGCCATGAAGAAGGCAAACACCAACATCCCAGGGCTGCGTACCGCGATACGGGTGAGCATCTGGTAGGCTCTCTGTACGTTGGTCACGTCTGTGGTAAGACGGGTTACCAGACTGCTGGTGGAGAACTTGTCTATGTTCGCAAAGGAGAAGTCCTGACTGTGGTGATAGAGCTGCCTGCGTACATTCTTTGCAAATCCGGTGGAAGCCTTTGCGGCAAAGTGACCTGCAAGCACCCCAAAAAGGAGGGCCACTGAGGCGCAAGCCAAGAGGAGCAGTCCCCATTTGAGAATTTCATTGAAATTGCCTGCATCAATGCCCCGGTCAATGAGAAATGCCATAAGAAAGGGGATGATGACATCCATGATCACTTCAAGGGTGACAAAGAGGATGGTAAGAATCGTAGGGCGACGGTAGCCCCTTATCTGTTTTCGTAATTCTTTGAACATGCTGTTTCCAAATTCCTTCTTATGTGGTTGGCAATAGTGAAGAATTGCTGGAGTTGCTCCTCGCTGAGTCCCTGTGCCATGGTTTTCTCAAATTCCTGTATGATCTGGAAGTGTTCATCACACTTTACACGTGCGCGATCAGTGAGCACTACCCACTTTTGTCGCTTGTCATTTTCATGTTCTTCTCTGGTAACCAGTCCATCCTTTTCCATGCCCTTGAGTATATTGGTCATGGTCGATCTTCTGATACCAAGGTGATGTTGCAACTCGCTCTGCAATATTCGACCTTTCTGGTGGTGTGCGAAGTAACCAAGAATATGGCTTTGTACAGCTGAATTGCCGGAATCCTGTTCCAGACGTAGCTGGGAAGTCATGCTTCGATGCAAGAGATGTGAGAGCATTTTAATGGTGTGGCCGATGAGTCTCTGTTCTTCTTCCAATGGTAAATCCCTGTTTGTTAGGTTGCTAACAATAATACGGATTCTTCCTTGCAGAGGCAAGCAGTTTTTGTGAAGAAGTGTGGATTCAAAAAAGGCCCCCAACCGGGGGCCCTGGAGAACTATGGTTGGAGAAGACCTATGAAGGTTTTGAGTACCTGGTCCCCTTCACAGCCATCAAGCACCTTGGTTGCAAGAACCTTACCCAGCTGGACCCCTTCCTGGTCAAAGCTGTTGAGATTCCAGATGAATCCCTGGAACATCACCTTGTTCTCATAGTGTGCAAGCAGAGCACCCAGTGCCACGGGATCTAGCTTGCGAGCATAGAGCAAACTGCTTGGTCGGTTCCCACAGAACTGCTTGTTTGGATTCACGTCCTCCTTTCCTTGGGCGAACGCTACGATTTGGGCAACCAGGTTGGCGTTCAGCTTCTCTTGGCTGCTTGATCCCTCTACCTCTACATCCTTTCCGTACTGTGACTCCTTGAAACCGATGAATTGCAAGGGAACAATATCACTTCCCTGGTGAAGTAACTGGTAGAAGGAGTGTTGGCCATTGGTCCCAGGTTCTCCAAAAATAACCATTCCGGTGGGGTAGGAAAGTTCCTCCCCGTCACGATTCACATGCTTGCCGTTACTCTCCATGTCAAGCTGTTGCAGGTGCGCTGGAAAACGACTCAACGCCTGGGAATAGGGGAGGATTGCCGTTGTGGGGTAGTTCAGAACATTCCTGAGGTATACACCGAGGAGAGCGTCAAGCAGTGCTGCATTCTCGGTGATCTTGGACTGAAGAGCTGCAATATCACCTTGGTGAGCCCCATTGAGGAACTGCTTTACTACAGCAAAGCCGTAGGCAAGAGAGAGAATGACCGCTCCAACGGCACTGGTGGAGCTATAGCGTCCTCCGATGTAATCGTCAATGAAGAAGGCATCCAGCAGTGCGGATGAGGAGGCAAGTGGACTGGTCTTGCTGGTTACCGCAACCATGTGTTTCTCGGGGTCTATTCCCGATATTCCACTATGCTTGATTGCCTGTATGACCAAGTCCCGATTGGTCAATGTTTCAAGCGTCGTACCGCTTTTCGAGACCAGGACAAAGAGGGTTCTTTCAAGGTCAACCTCATCAATGACAGCCTGGGCGTCGTCAGGGTCCACGTTGCTGATGAACTGTGCGTCAAGCATCTGGATTCCCTGACTGGCACACCACCCTTTGAGGGCGAGATAGATGGCTCTTGGCCCGAGGTCACTCCCCCCGATTCCAATTTGGACAACGGTGGTGAATGCTTTTCCGGTTGAGCCAACAATCTTGCCACTGCGAACAGCTTCACTGAAGGATTCTATTCTCGTAAGCTGTTCCTGATAGAAGGCTCCCTTGTCCTGTCCATCGACTGTTACGTTCTTTCCCACCTGCCCGCGAGTCAGATGGTGCAGAACCAGTCGCTTTTCACCGGTGTTCATGACCTCTCCATCGAGAAGTGATCGGTATTTGTCAGTGAGCATGAGCTCATCGCTCAGGCTTTGAAGCATCGCAAGGTGTTCCTCTGCGATCGGCATTGCTGCATAGTTATAGGTGAGCTCTCCCCCGGCCTTTGCCTGGTAGCTCGTGATTCGCTGGGGGGTCAGAACCTCCTTGAGGTTGCTTGGCCCAAGCTTCTTAAGGTTTTGAAAGGTAGTGCTTGTATCGAGATTCTTGCATGTCATGGCTGTTGCTCCTTATGGTAGATGAACGCCCCTCCATTGTATGCGGAGGGGCGTATCTGGACAAGGCTTGTTACTCTTCTATGTCGGGGATGCGTGTCTTGAAGCTCTCTTGGAGATCTTCCTTGGTCATCCCTTCACGAAGTATGACAAAGATGGTGTCATCTCCAGCCAGGGTGCCCAGGATTTCAGGGATTGCAAGCACATCCAAAGCAATACCCACTGAATTTGCATGTCCCGGTCGGGTCTTGATGACACCGAAGTTTCCTGAAAATTCTATGGAGAGTATTCCTCTTCGTACATCTTGGATGTAGCTTTTCTCTGATTCACTGATCAGGTCATTTTCCGGCAGACTGTAGTAGTAGCCGGACCAACCGTCGGAAATCTTTCCGACCTTGAGCATCTTCAAATCGCGGGAAAGTGTGGCTTGGGTAACCGTATATCCCTCGGTCTTAAGCATCTCCAGCAGCGTATCCTGGTTGTCGATCCTGTTATTCTTGATAAGTTCTTTGACGACCGCCAACCGGTTGTGTCGTTCCCTCATGGTTTGGATTCTCCTGGAATGGAATATTTATGCGTTTTACACGAATAAAGATACAGTACAATCGCATCCATTGCAAGCTTCATACTTTCTTTTTTGTCCAACTCTTGACCGGCGTCGTTGCATATAGCATGCTACACAATAGTATGCAG
Organism: Sphaerochaeta sp.; assembly: GCA_050252715.1. Classification (GTDB taxonomy): domain Bacteria; phylum Spirochaetota; class Spirochaetia; order Sphaerochaetales; family Sphaerochaetaceae; genus Sphaerochaeta. Next base: position 18,497 of record JBFWKK010000017.1, read on the forward strand.
TAAGAGGAGGGATGTATGACATTTGTCTATATACTCATTGCCGTAGTGGTTTTGCTGTTTCTTTATGGAATTAGCGTGTACAACCGATATGTTCGCCTGCGAAACCAGGCAGAAGAGGCTGAGTCGGCCATTGATGCCCACTTGAAACAACGCTATGACCTGGTACCCAATCTGGTCGAGACCGTGAAAGGCTATGCAAAGCACGAGGAAGAGACCTTCAGGAAGGTTATCGAGGCGCGCAACATGGCCATGAATGCAAACGGCATGGTGGATAAGAATGACGCCAACAATGCCTTCAGCTCAACGCTGAAGTCCCTCTTTGCATTGGGTGAAGCGTATCCTGATTTGAAGGCCAACCAGGGGTTTCTTGACCTTCAGGCACAGCTGCAGAAGATCGAGGAGCAGTTGCTCAGTGCACGCAAGTACTACAATGCAATCATCAAGCAGTTGAATACCATCTGTGAGGTATTCCCCTCATCCATCATTGCTTCTCTTGCCCATTTCGCAAAGAAGCCCTATTTGGAGATTGAGGAGGAAGCAAGATCTCGTGTAGAGGTACAGTTCTAATGATAAGAAAACCGCTTGTCCTCCTGCTTCTGGTCCTATCCAGCGTCGGGGTACTGCCAGCAAATGACTATTTCTTTGACTCCTATCAGTTGCAGATTGATGTACGTCTTGATAACAGCTATCGATTAGAGGAACAGATTTTGGTGGACTTTGCCTCTCCAAGACATGGCATCTATCGTGAGATACCGGTGTTGTTTGGAAGGCAGCGAGTAAAGCTTACTGATCTTGAGGCAAATGTTCCGATTATCAAGGACTCGGTCTCCTCCGGTTATGCAACATTCCGCTTGGGGTCCGAGAATACGACCGTCACGGGAAAGCAGGAGTACCTGATCAGCTATGACTATGCTATCGGGGATGACCGTAATGATGCCTACGATGAGTTTTACTACAACTTGGTTGGCGTTGGTTGGCAGGCTCCCATCAAGGATGTCTCATTCAGGGTGACCTTTCCCAAGCCGATTGACCCCTCCATGGTTTTCCTGACCGGGGGAGCCTATGGATCTACTGCACAGAGGGGGAGCTTTTCCATCAGTGCTGATGGTATGACCGTCAGCGGACAGGCAAAGGATCTCTATCCTGGGGAAGCTCTCACCTTGAGGGTCCAGATGGAGGATGGCTATTTTTCAGAAGTGCGTCCCTTTGTTGATCTTACCATTCCACTCTCCATTCTTGCTCTCTTGATCTCTCTTGCTGCAGCATTCCATGCAACAATGATCTTCCGGCGTTACGGGAAAGAGGAGCTCTTTGTCCCCGTGGTTCGGTTTGAACCGCCTGAGGATCTCTCCCCGATGCAGGTGGGGTATTTGGCGGACGGGGTGGTAGACAACAAGGATATCACCAGCATGATCTTCTACTGGGCAGACCAGGGTTGTCTGACGATCAGTGAACTCGACAAGAAGGAGTTTGTCTTTACCAAGGTCAAGGGGATCAGCAGCATCAAAGCCCATGAAAAGCATCTATTCTCTGCGCTGTTTGCTTGTGGTGATGGGAAGCAGGTTACCCTAAAACAGCTGGAGAAGGGTTCCTTCGCCAAGGATCTGGAGAAGGCAAAAGAAGAAGTGCGCTCCTACTTCAAGGGAGAGCGAGAGCTCAAGGATACCAAGGCAGAGAAGAAGCGAGTTGTCGCAATGCTCTATGGAGCACTCTCTGTGGTACTTCTTTCACTTGCTTCCACCATTACCTATATTGGGGGAGAGACGGTCGTGTTCCTGGTCGTTGGATTTTTCAGCTTGGGAACATTTGCTTTGATTGCCAGTCGTCTCAATGCTATCTGGGAAACCACTTCAGCCTGGAAAAAGGTGATGAAATTTGTTATTCTCACCATCTCTTCGCTCTTCTTGTTTATCGTTGCGTTCCTGTTCATGAACCCCATATTTGGCCATGGCGTGGTGTATTCACTGGTGATGAGTATTGCTCTGGTGTTCTTTGCGGCCTACTTGGGATTCCTTGCCATTGTCACAGGTAAACGAAGTACCTATGCACAGAAAAAACTTGAAGAGATCGTGGGGTATCGTGAATTCATCAGCAAGGTTGAGATGGATAAGCTGAAGATGATGATCGATAGTGATCCCTCTCTGTTCTACCATGTGCTAAGCTATGCGATTGTGCTTGGATTGGAGGATGTCTGGGCAAAGAAATTTGCCAAGATTGCCCTCTCTGAGCCCTCTTGGTATGTAGGAAACCGACCGATTAGGAATGCCCTCTTCTACAGTGCACTCAGTCATCGTATGCATACCAGTGTGATGGAGAAGGGTGTCTATTCCCAGGCAAAAGGTGGATCACGTTCCCCAATCCACTCTTCCTTTGGGTCAAGCGGGTTCTCTGGTGGTGGCTTTGGCGGTGGTGGAGGCGGAGCATGGTAGTTCCCCTCTCTCTCAAGAAGGGGTGGTATCGTCACTTCAAGGGAGGCTTGTATGAGGTAATCGATACCGTCATAGAGAGTGAGAGCCTCTCTACCATGGTTCTCTACCGTCCCAAGGAGAGTGAGTATCTCTGGGTAAGGCCATATGAGATGTTTTGTTCCGTTGTTGAACGGGATGGGGAAATCTATCAGCGGTTTACCTATGTGGGTGATGGTACTGCTTAACCACAAAAAAACGGAGCCGTTGTGGCTCCGTTCCCGTTACTGAATCATGATGTTAGTGACGATAGCTACCGTGTGCCGGTCTGGGTTTGGCAATCGCTTCGTTCACACGAAGGTTTCGCCCGCCAAACTCCTTGCCGTCAAGCTCGGAGATTGCTGCATCGGCAGATGCCTCCTCTTCCATTTCCACGAATGCAAACCCTTTGGGACGTCGGGTCTCGCGGTCGATGATGATATTGGCACTGAGTACAGTGCCGTACTGTGCGAACAGGTCCCGAAGTTCTTCTTCGGTTGTCCGGTAACTCATGTTTCCGACATAAATTTTCTTGGCCATTCAAAGCATCCTTCACAGGCAGTGCCTGTCATTCATTATTGCTTCATGTGGCGCAGGCTTGAACTCTTACCTGTCTATGGGAGCGATTCAGTAACGCGCGCATTAGAACATTAGGAATTGCGTACCAGCTGCAACACAAAAACGAAAGCATTCAAACGGTATCACGGCCCATTTTAGCTGTCAATTATCGAGGTCGTCCTCTATTATGAAGAATTTGCCAATACCCCACTGAGAGCTTGCATTTATCACACAATATCTTCATTATGTCTGCTATGAATAGTAATATCCTTGGGTTGGCTGTATCTTTTCCCTTTCTGGCATTGGTGATAGCGGTGGGGATTTTATTGAGACGGTATGCTTCCATTTCCAGTGAAGCAATGAGAAAATTTATCCATATCGGTGTTTCTAACTGGTGGTTTATTGCAGTGAATTTTTTTACTTCACTCTCCTATGCTCTGGTTGGACCGATTCTCTTTATTATTCTTAATTCCTTATTTACCTTTCTGAATTGGGGCAAGGCCCTTGGTATGGATGACAAGAAGCGCAACTATGGGCTGATTTACTTTCCCATTACCTTGCTTATCCTGGTTATCTTGCAATACCAAGGAGTGTTTTCTCCTCTGCATTGCAGTATTGCAGTATTTGTCATGGGCTATGGAGATGGTATGGCTGCACTGATTGGGACAAAGTGGGGCAAGAAAAAGTTGCCGGTTCCAGGCATCACCAAGAGCTGGGCAGGGACTCTTACCATGGCTTCTGTCAGTGCGATTGTTGCCTTGATAGGTCTTGGTTTCTTCTCCTCCCTGACCTTTCCTGTTTTGCTGGGGGTTTCCCTGGTGATCGCCATTGCTGCGGCATTAATGGAAGCTTTTACCCCACTTGGGTTGGATAATATTACCGTCCCAATGATTGTGGTTATTCTCCTGGAGGTGCTGGTATGAGTGAGTATGCGAATCTCACCCCTGCCAGTGGATCGCTTGCCTCTCTGTTCAACTCCTTTTTCTTTGCGCTTCCCTTTGCCTTCTGGTTGTTGGTCTTGATCATGGGTGTGGTGGCAGTATCCAGCTATGGGTCCCGTCAGCTCACAGCAGGGGGATCCCTTGCTGCATTCCTGGTGGGCTTTGGAACAACCTGGATACTTGGCTTTGGCGCCTTGGCTTCCCTGCTGCTCTTCTTTATTGCTGCTGGGGTTCTGGGAAAAGTTGCCAAGCGGATTCTTGCCTTCGATGTAATGAAGATACATAAGAAGGGGGGACGGCGCGATGCTGCCCAGGTCTATGCAAATGGTCTCATGGCTCTTGTCAGTGCCTTGCTCTATGCCTTGAATCCTTCCATGCCGTTTTTGGTGATGTTTGGCGCCTCGGTGGGAGAGGCAGCAAGCGACACCTTTGCCAGTGAGGTGGGTATTCTCTCAAGGACAAAACCTGTTTCAATCATCACCGGACGACCCATGACCCCAGGCCTCAGTGGGGCTGTCAGCCCCCTCGGCCTGGCCAGTGGATTGCTCGGGGCAGTGTTGATTGCCCTTTGTGTCTGGGGGTGTTTCCTTCCCATTACCGCCAAGAGTGCGCTCTATGTGTCGGTGATAGCCTTGAGCTCCTTCTTTGGTTGTCTGCTGGACAGCGTACTTGGGGCAACGGTGCAGGCTCACTACTATGATGAGGTCACTGACCGGATTACCGAACACTCCGTTGTTGAGGGGAGAACGCTCCCTCTCGAACGAGGTATTCGCTGGGTGGACAATGATGTGGTTAATCTGCTGAGTAATGTAGCAGCAGCCATTTTTGGCATGTCATTGACCCTGATAATCGGATAATCTGTAATTTTTACTTGCTTATCCGTACTTTTCTTTGTATTTTACATGTCGGTGGACCTAAAAGGGTCTGCTATGTGTAATAGCACCACATATTCTTTAAGTGAGGATATATAGTATGGCAAAACAATTGCAGTTCAATGAAGAGGCACGTAAGTCACTGGTTTCCGGTGTCGAGAAAATTTCGCGTGCAGTAATGGCAACACTTGGCCCGAAGGGGCGCTTGGTTGTACTCGACAAGAAATTCGGCGCTCCGACCGTTACAAAGGACGGTGTATCGGTAGCACGTGAGATCGAGCTCGAGGATCCGTTTGAAAACATGGGAGCCCAGCTTCTCAAGGAAGTTGCAACCAAGACCAATGATGTTGCAGGGGATGGAACCACAACAGCAACCGTTCTTGCATGGTCCATTATCAAGGAAGGTATGAAGAGTGTGGCCGCAGGGGTGAATCCGATGGGGATCCGCCGTGGTATCGACAAGGCTGTCATTGATGCAGTAGCCGAGATCAAGAAACAAGCCAAGATGATCAAGGATAAGGAAGAGATTTCACAGGTCGCTTCCATCAGTGCCAACAATGACCGCACCATCGGCGATGAGATCGCAAACGCCATGGAGAAGGTCGGCCTTGACGGGGTTATCACGGTAGAGGAGTCAAAGACCATTGAGACCACCACTGATTTTGTGGAAGGCATGCAGTTTGATCGTGGATATCTCTCTGCCTACTTCTGCAACAATCGTGACACCATGACTGCTTTGCTCGACGATCCGTTCATTCTGATCTATGACAAGAAGATCAGCAACATGAAAGAGTTGCTCCCTGTGCTCGAGAAGGTTGCCCAGGCAAGCAAGCCACTGCTCATCATTGCAGAGGATGTGGATGGTGAAGCACTTGCAACCTTGGTTGTCAACAGTGTCCGTGGCATTCTGAATGTCGTTGCCGTGAAGGCTCCTGGCTTTGGTGATCGCCGCAAGGCAATGCTCGAAGATATTGCCATTCTTACCGGAGGCGAGGTTATCAGCGAAGAACTCGGCTTGAAGCTTGAGAATGCAGATCTTTCCCAGCTTGGACGAGCCAAGAGTGTCAAGGTAGAGAAAGAGAACACCACAATCATCAATGGAAACGGCAAGCAGAGTGATATCAAAGATCGCATTGCCCAGATCAAGGCACAGATTGGGGATACCACCAGCGACTATGATCGCGAGAAGCTCCAGGAGCGCCTGGCAAAGCTTGCAGGTGGTGTAGCTGTTCTGAACGTCGGTGCTGCCACCGAGGTTGAGCTGAAAGAGAAGAAGCATCGTGTTGAGGATGCACTCTCAGCTACCCGTGCTGCAATCGAGGAGGGAGTCATCCCCGGTGGTGGTGTTGCCCTGATCCAGGCTGTAGGAGCCATGGACAAGGTTGATATCTCCAAGTTTACCGAGGATGAGCAGGTTGGCTACAAGATTGTACGCCGCGCCCTTGAGGAACCGATTCGCCAGATTGCACAGAATGCTGGTCTTGATGGCTCCCTGATTGCTGATAAGTGCAAGCATGAGAAGACCGGTGTCGGTTTTGATGCTGAGAACGGCAAGTGGGTGAATATGTCTGAAAGCGGTATCATTGATCCGGTAAAGGTAACCAGAAGCGCATTGCAGAATGCTGCATCCATCGCTTCCCTGATCCTTACCACTGAGTGTGCCGTTACCGATATTCCTGAGCCAGCAGCTCCGGCTTCCCCTGGTGCTGAGGGCATGGGCGGAATGATGTAAGTCTATTCTTTGCATGAGGGGTCGCCTGAAAGCGACCCCTTTTGCCGTCTTACGGCTTCTGATACTGAAACTTGACTAGCGTATCGTGAACGTGCTACTTTAATCGATACTTGGAAAATTGGATGCGAAGTTTTCTTCCGCCTCTTTTCTGCATCCGATTTTATGCAAAGTGAGGATTACCAATGCTTTCATTGATTAGTGCTATGGCTGCCCCTGAATCTGCCGGCGCCGCAGGATCAACCGGTTCAATGATGACGACCTTCGTTACCTTCGGTCTCATCATTGTTATCTTCTATTTCTTGATTATCCGTCCGCAGAAAAAGCGGGATAAGGAAACCAAGGAGATGCTCGCCTCCATCAAGAAGGGGGATAAGGTTGTCTCCATTGGTGGTATCCATGGAACTGTTGTGGCGGTAAAAGAGACTACCGTGGTGGTCAAGGTTGATGACAACACACGTATGGAGTTCTCCAGAAATGCCATCAGCAGCATCGTAAACCGCAAGGGCGAGGGTGCTACTGCTTCCAGCAAGAAGAAGAGCAAGAAGGAAGAGCAGATCACTGCTCCTGAAAAGAAGGTTGAGGAATCAGCTGAAGAGACCTCTTCCGATGCTGACGCTGAGAAGAAAGACAAATAATTCTATAAAAGACATCTGGAGAGTATCATGAAAAAACGGAGTCGTCTGGTAGTCGTTCTGGTGGTTGTCTTGTTGTGCGGATATTTCCTGTATCCAACAATTGCATGGTATGGGTTCGTACCACAGGACGCCAAAGAATTGGCAACAGGCTCAAATGTACAGATCAAGGAGTATTCCCGTGGACAGGCTTCACGAGATCTCCGCGCACTGAAGGAGTTGGTCGCTGATGACCCACAGGCAACGCTTCCTTCCGAGTTCTCCTATTTGAAGGACTACGCGAAGGATAATTACAAGGCTATGAAGCGATCGGTTCCCCGAACCTGGACGCTGGAGGCTTTGTTTGCCGGTTTCTACAATGAACAGGATATGTTCGATTCTGCTGAATCCTACTACCGCACCTCATTGCTTGACCTGAAGGCTTTGGGCAATAAGGCCTTGCAGCTTGGCTTGGACCTCAAGGGTGGTATGAGTATTCTTCTTGAAGCCGATGTTGCCTCCTATGAGGAGAAGATTGGTAAGACTGCATCCTCAGGGGAGATTTCTGAGGCGGTCAAACAGGATATTGAGATCCTGGAGAAGCGTATCGACCAGTTTGGTGTCAGTGAACCGGTAATTCGGTTGCAGGGTGATGATCAGATTCTCATCGAGATTCCTGGTGCTGCCGACCCGGAGCGGGTAAATTCCTTCCTCCGCGGCAAGGGCTCCTTGGTCTTCAAGATGGTCGACAACGATCTTACCAACCAGTTGAATGCCTACTATGCAGAGAATCCCTCTGAGGTATACACCGACACAGGTGCACTCAAGCAACCGGATTTCCTGCCTGCCGGCAAGATAGCCTCTGGTTACTATGTAAGTGATGAATACGGTATTGATGAACTGCAGAGCTATGTGGTTGTGGAAGAAGAGATTGGTCTCGATGGTATCCACCTTGAGAGCGCAACCACAGCAACCGATGGTATCACCGGTCGTCCTGTGGTCAACTTCCAGCTTGATAGCCTTGGTGGCGATATCTTCTACAAACTCACTTCCACCCATGTCGGGGATACCATGGCAGTAGTCATGGACGGCAAGGTGAAGGCAATGGCCACCATCAATGAAGGAATTCGCAGCAGTGTGCAGATTTCTGGTTTTGATGCAGAGGAAGCTGCAGACTTGGCCATTGTACTGAGAACTGCTGCCCTGCCCATAGAGCTTGTAGTCAGCAGCCAGCAGGCTGTAGGTGCAACGCTCGGTGAGGATGCTGTTTCTGCAGGATTGAAAGCCATTGCAATTGGTCTTGCCTTGGTCATCATCTTGATGTTTGCCTACTACCACGTCAGTGGATTGGTTGCAAACCTTGCACTGCTGCTGAACCTGTTCTTCATGATCAGTGTGCTCTCTGCATTCAACTTTACCTTGACATTGACCAGTGTTGCCGGTCTTATTCTTACCTTGGGTATGGCAGTCGATACCAATGTCATCATCTTTGAGCGTATCAAGGAGGAGAGACGATTGGGCAAGAGTGATGTTGCTAGTATCCAGTCAGGATTCGACAAGGCTTTCTGGACAGTCATGGACGCAAATATTACGACCATCATTGCAGCATTGGTACTCTCCCAGCTTGGAAGCAGCGCTGTAAAGGGATTTGCGAATACACTTGCCATTGGTATTGTCAGTTCAGTATTCACTGCCCTGTATGTATCACATCTGGTATTTGATGCAACCGTTGCCCACCGTGAGGGTAAGAAGCTACACATCAGCTGGAGGAAAAACTAAATGCTTAAGAAAGATATTCCTGTTATCAAACTTCGCTGGTATGCCTGGGCATTGGCTATTGTCCTGCTCATCGCTGGAGCGGTCTCCTTCGCTGTGATGGGTGGATTCAACCTGGGTGTTGACTTTGAAAGTGGATTGAGCCAGAGAATTCAGATTGCTCCCATCGGTCTTGAAGTGACCTATGGGGGAAACAAGGACGCAGTCCTTTCCGTCTCTGGGTCTGGACTCTCCCTGGAAATCCGTGGTGAGGAGGGTGTCTCGTCTACCTTCTTCAGTGCTGATGAGTACCCGACTGCCCAGGATCTCTCTGATGCCCTTTCCTCTGTCCAGAATGTTCAGGCAACGGTAGTGGATGGCTCTTTGCAGACTTCCCAGTTGCTGAGCGGTTATGGATTTCCTGCTACCCTCTCCTCTGAGGCGACCAAGTTGAACTTCCAAAGCAGTGGTTCCACCAGCATTGAGGATGTTCGCTCAGCCCTTGATTCATTGGGCAATGTACGGGTGCAGACCGTTGGATTGGCTACAAGCCAGGTTTTCCAGATCAGGCTTGGAATCAAGGATGGGGCAACACAGGCTTCCATGGAAGCAGAGGTGAAGGACGCACTTGACGCAAGTTTTGGTGAAGGCAATGTTGTGGTTCTGCAGAGTGATTACATCGGACCCAAGTTCAGTGCAACCCTGATCTCCAGTTCCATTCTGGCTATCGTGGTGGCTATGGCTTTGATCCTGCTCTATGTCTGGATCAGATTCCGATTTGCCTATGCAGTCTCAAGCTTGATTGCCTTGTTGCATGACATCCTGATGATGCTTACCGTCATTGCAATCTTCCGCTTTGAGTTCTCCGGCATCACTGTTGCTGCGCTCTTGACCATCATTGGCTACTCACTGAACAACACAATCGTCATTTTCGACCGTGTTCGTGAGAATGTATCCCTGAATCCCGATGCATCTTTGGGATCAGACATCGATCACAGTGTGAGCCAGTCACTGAGTAGAACCATCATGAGTGCTGTAACAACCCTGATTGCCATTATCCCGCTTGCGATTTTTGCCTCAGGCGATATACAGCTCTTTGCGGTGAAGATGGGCTTTGGAATCCTGTTTGGGACCTACTCATCCAACCTCCTTGCTCCTGCAATGTTGTATTGGATCAGTAACGCTCAGAAGAAGAGAAAAGCGAAGAAGGCTGAATAGCTTGCTTCTTGAGAACCAACAGACGCTGCCGCACTCTTATCATGCGGCAGCGTTTTTGCCATACTGGGGGAGCTATGAAGATCATTCTTTCCAGAACCATGGGGTATTGTAATGGTGTCTCTCGGGCCTTAAGCCTAGCGGAAGCCGCACTTGAGAAGGCAAAGGCAACTGACAGACCTGTCTACTCCTTGGGAAAGCTTATTCATAATACTGCTACCTGTGCATATTTTTCCGAGCAGGGGATGGAAGTAATATCCGAGGCAGAGGGGCATGATCCCGGACTGGTGGTGCTTCGTGCCCACGGTGTCCCTGATTTGGTGCGACAGAATCTTTTGGATGCAGGATTTGACCTTGTTGATGCAACCTGTCCTGTGGTTAAGTACAATCTTTCCAGAATTGCTTCCTATGGTGAAACCCATCAGGTCCTGATTGTCGGGTATCAGGGCCATCCTGAGACTCTTGCCATGCAAGGTGTACTGTGCCCAGATGGCAATGTTTGTAAAACCACCTTGATTACCAATGTAGAGGATATTGGGACCCCGGAGCCTGGTTCAGCGTATGTTGTCTTTGTACAGACTACTTTTGACCAGGGGCATTGGCAGAAAATATACAAGATGCTCAAGTCCTGGGAGTCCAAAGGCTGTACGATGGTCTTTGCCAATCAGGTATGCCCCAGCTCCATCAACCGCAGAAGAGCAGTGGTCGAGCTCGTTGACACCTGTGATGCTGTAGTGGTAATTGGAGGGAAGGAGAGTGCAAATACGAAGGCTCTCTACCAGTTGGTACGGGAAAAGGGTAAAATGGCATGGCATATTGAGGATGAAACAGAAATCACCGCCGAGATGCGCAGCTATGATATACTGGGTGTAACAGCAGGGGCTTCCACCCCTGCAGTGGTGATTCAACGAGTAATCGAGACATTGCAACAGGAGTAATACATGGAGACAGGTTATCGAGGGATCCCCATTCCCACCATCAAGCGACTTCCTTCCTATTTGAGGTTGTTGCAAGGGTATCTTGAACAGGGAATGGAAATGGTAAGTGCTACTACCTTGGCTGAAGAACTGGGACTGAAACCCATCCAGGTGAGAAAGGATATTTCCTGCACCGGGATTGAGGGAAAGCCCAAGGTGGGGTTTGCAGTCGATAAGCTTATTGAGGCGATCATCCACACCCTTGGATGGGATAATGCAACCGATGCAATTGTGGTGGGAGCCGGGCATCTTGGCTCAGCGCTTGCCCGCTATGAGGGATTCGAGAGCTATGGATTGAAAATTGTTGCTGCATTTGATGTCGATCCCTTGAAGTGGGATACTTGGTTGGGTGCTGTACCTGTCTATCCACTCTCGAAGGTCAAGGAGTATATCGAGCGCCACCATGTGAACATCGGCGTACTTGCAGTACCGGCAGACCAAGCCCAGGAGACAGCTGAGCTCTTGATGGATTCTGGGCTGCTTGCCATCTGGAATTTTGCACCCAAGGATCTGAAACTCCCTAGCCATGTGGTGGTACAACGTACCGATCTGGCAACTAGTTTTGCAGTGCTCTCTGCAAAGGTCCGTCAGAAGATGACCAAGAAAGACCTCAGCAGCGAAGTGGATGAGTGGTAGAGTCTAATAGTCATATATGAGGGGTATCGTAAAGATACCCCTTAATTATGTGAAAAGAGGTATATTATTTGCTCTATATTTCAGATTATATGCAAAATATATTATTATATCTCTAAAAATAAATTACAAATTCCATATAATTATTGACTCCAATAGGTCATCCTCGCTACCATTGGCTGCAAACAAGCTATGAATGAGGTGGATGATGGAAAAACTGGTTGTAGAACTGTGCATGGGGAGTTCTTGCTTCGCTCGGGGTAATTCCCAGACACTCGCTGCACTTGAATCCTACTTGCTGGAGTCAGGGCTCACTGACTCCGTTTCACTGGTAGGCCATCTCTGTATGGGATCCTGTTCAAAGGGACCAAATATTCGCATAGAAGATACTACCTACCAAGGACTTGATGCCGAAGATGTACTGCTTTTGGTCAAACAAGCGTTGGACAAACGAGGTCTTCCAGTATGATTCACCCAATTTATACTGAGCTAACCGAGTGCCGAGACTGCTACAAATGTGTCAGGGGATGCCCTGTCAAAGCCATTCAGGTGAAGGATGGATCAGCGGTGGTGGTCAAGGATCGTTGTATCTATTGCGGCCACTGTGTTGATATCTGTCCATCCCATGCAAAGAAAATTCGTCTGGATCTCAACAGAGTGCGTCAGTTTGTCCAGAGTGGGAGAAAAATCTACTGTTCTCTCGCACCCAGCAGTGCTGCTGAATTTCCCTATAGTACTGATGCTTTGTTGGTAGCTCTCAACCGTTTGGGCTTTACTGCTGTCAGTGAAACAGCAATTGGAGCCCAACTGGTCAACCAGGCAATCGAGCAATATGCAGATGAGCATGGAGGAACCTGTCCCTGGATATCCACTGCATGTCCCACCGTGGTGCAGACGGTACGGAAATATTACCCATCCTTGGTCAGTCAGTTGAGCAAAGTTCCTTCACCTCTTCAGTGTCATAGTGCCTACCTGCGCTCTCTCTACGGCCAGGAGATTGGGATTGTCTTCATCGGTCCCTGCATAGCAAAGAAAGTGGAGGCAGACCAGAGCCCAGGCTACCCTGACTTTGCCTTGACCTATGAGGAGCTAAACACGTGGCTGGAAATTGAGCATATCGACCTGGGCATGATCGAGGAAGAGATCCGACTTTGCCCCTCCATCGTACCGGCATTGGTTCCCTCCCGGGCGGGTAAGTCTACACTCTATCCTGTGGAGGGTGGTATGATCGCGAGCCTGAAGTGGGGAGGGGATCCCTTCCAAACCCATGCTGTTGCGATCAGTGGTATGAGCCAAATACTCAATACACTTGATGGAATGGAGACAGAGGAAGCCTCAAGTAAGGTTTTTCTCGAACTGCTTGCCTGCGAAGGCGGCTGCATCAATGGGCCGGTAAGCAATCAGGGACGATCTTCTGCTGTCAAGAAGAGCTTGAGCTCTCGCTACACCCGTAGCAGAATCAGCGAGGAAGGACCTGTTTTTGATGGGGACTCGGCTTTTGTTTCCCTGTTGCTGGAGAAGGGGTACTCACTCATTGAACCAAAGGAGAGAGAGGAAGACCGACCGGTATTCAGCTTTGTCTCTACGCACAGTGAGGGGGAAATTGCAGAAGCACTGAAAATACTGGGAAAGCGCGACAAGAGTGATGAACTGAACTGTGGAGGGTGTGGGTACAACAGCTGTCGAGAGATGGCTATTGCCTATCTCGATGGTATGGCTGAACCAGAGATGTGTGTCACCAAGATGAGGAAGGAAGCCCAGAGCAAGATGGATGTATTGCTCAGAACAATTCCTGTTGGTGTGGTGATTGTGGATGACCAGCTCCAAATTGTCGATTGCAACAGTAACTTTCTTAGCTTGTTCGGAGGAATCGATTTTCCCTTGCAGGAGTCCCAGCTCACTCTGGTGTTTGGGCTCCCTGTGAAGCGCTTTGTGCCGTTCTATGAAAAATTCCAGAGACAGTTCCAGGCAACTGCTGTGCAGCAGTATCGCCTGCACTACCAGGACACCTTTCTCAAGGTTACGTTCTTCTCCGTGGAGAAGCAGCACCTGGTCGGTGCACTATTCGAGGATATTACCACACCGACGGTCAGGCGCGAAACCGTGGTGAAAAAGGCCGAGGATGTCATCCAGAAGAGTCTGGAGACGGTACAGCAGATTGCCTCTCTGCTGGGAGAAAATGCTGCGGAGACAGAAATCATGCTCAATAGTCTCATTGACGCCTTCAAGGTTCCCTCCAGTGGGGATCGGGATGGAGTTTCACAGGATCGATCATGAATGACGTGTTTATCGATGTGGACTATGCTCAGATCTACAAGAGCGGCCAGAAGATTGGGGGAGATGTATTCCTGCTCTCCAGAGAAGATGCATCCAAGCAGATCGTGTGCACGCTCAGTGATGGGCTAGGTAGTGGGGTAAAGGCAAATGTGCTGGCAAGCCTCACTGCACGTATGGCCCATAAACTGAGTTTCAGTCCGATGGACCTTACCCGCTCTGCCAAGATCATTATGAATACCCTCCCTGTGTGCAAGGAACGAAAGATCAGTTACGCCACGTTTACCATTGCCGATTTGAGGCGAAGCAGTGAGGATGAGATCTTGGTGCATCTTGTGGAGTACGACAATCCTCAAGCTCTCCTGTTCCAGGGATGCAGAACAGAGGTCTGGGAGCGTGAGGAGATCGACCTGAAACGGGACGGGGCCTTCAAACAAGAGGTCTTGAAACACTCCCATCTCAAGCTGACCATTGGAAGTCGACTCCTTATCTTCAGTGATGGGGTGACCCAGGCTGGAATGGGGAAGGCTCTTCCCCTGGGATGGAGACTGGAGGGGGTGCGCTCCTATGCCCAGAGTGTAATTGAACGGAATCCTGATATTTCAAGTCATGATTTGGCCCAGGAGATCGTAAAGCGTGCACATACCCTGGACCGGCTCTCTGCAAAGGATGACATAACCTGTATGGTGGTATATGTACGAAAGCCAAGGAGGACCTTGGTCGTGACAGGACCCCCTTTCAAAGAAGAGAAAGATGCAATGCTGGTAGAGAAGATTCAGCAGTTCGAGGGAAAGAAAATTCTCAGTGGAGGAACCACTGCCCAGATAGTCAGTAGAGTCCTGGGCCGTCCCTTGAAGGTGGATATGAGCTGTTGGTCACCAAAGGTACCTCCCTGCTCAAAAATGGAAGGGGTGGACTTGGTGACAGAGGGAATGCTGACGCTGAGCAAGGTTGCCTCTTCCTTGGAACAGAAAAAACCAGTGACATCCTTGGCCAATGATGCGGTGAAAAAGTTCATCCAGGTTATGCAAGAGAGTGATCAGGTCCACTTCATTGTGGGGACCAAGATAAATGAAGCCCATCAGGATCCCAGTATCCCGGTGGAAATTGGTATACGTAGAACATTGATCGGGAGACTACAACGGGCATTGGAAGACAACTATTTAAAAGAGACCTCGTTAGAGTATATGTAGGAGTGATGGCAATGGGAAAGAAAGAGAAGGTACGTGTAAGGATTTGTGTGGGAACTGCATGTTTTGTACAGGGTGGGGCTGATCTTTTGCTCTATCAGGATTTCCTGGACCCGGTTGTGTTGGCTGGATGTGACATCCAAGGGGTTTCCTGCATAGGTGGATGCAAGGATGATACCATGAAGGTTCGTCCCCCCTATGTAGAGATCGATGGTCAGGTGCATGGTGAGATGAGTCAGGAAAAACTCTGCTCCTTGCTCAGGGAGGCCATACATGCTTGAATTGAATAATCAGTATACAACCATCAAGCGACAGGTTCACACTGAGGTGCTCAAGCAGTTCTTCCAGGATACCTTAGTGGAACAAGTCGATGCGATACCCGTTCAGCTCATTCCCAAGCAACGTGTATCAAACCGTTGTTGCATCTATAAGGAGCGGGCCATGGTCCGCTATCGCATCATGGCGTTCCTCGGGTATGACATCGAGACTGAGGACGATGAGCTGAAAAGTCTCTCCTCCTATGTGAAGGAGGTATTGGAGAAGGATAAGCCGCTGGCTCCCCTGCTTACCACAATCAGTACAGCCTGCTCATCCTGTCCTCCGGACCGCTATATGATCAGCGATGCATGCCGAGGTTGTTTCGCCCGTCCCTGTCTTGCCAACTGCCCCAAGGATTGTATTACCTTCTCTGGTGGGAAGGCCCATATCGACGAGAGTCGTTGCATACGTTGTGGAAAGTGCATGGAGGTTTGTCCGTTCCATGCGGTTGTCCATATTCCGGTTCCCTGTGAGCAAGCATGTCCAGTTGATGCGGTGAAGAAAAACGAAGAAGGGTATGTGGAGATTGACTGGGATAGGTGTATCAGCTGCGGAAAATGTGCAATGAGTTGTCCCTTTGGAGCAATTGTGGAGCGCTCCTCCATTATGACTGTTGCCAAGAGAATCAAGGCAGGAAAGCATATCACTGCGATCATTGCTCCAGCGATCGAGGGACAGTTCCCAGGAACCCTTTCACAGATCAAGCAAGCACTTCTTGCTACCGGGTTCAGTTCGGTGATTGAGGTCAGTGAAGGAGCACACCAGACGTGTATCCATGAAGCTCAAGAGCTGAGCGAGCGAAAACAGAAGGGAACAGGGTTTATGACGACAAGTTGTTGTCCTGCGTATATGAATCTAGTAGACAAGCATATTCCTTTCCTCGCAGAACATCGTTCCTCAGCGCTCTCTCCGATGGCCTATACTGCACGCTTGGCCAAAGAGCGTGAGAAAGATACCAGTGTAGTCTTCATTGGTCCTTGTCTGGCAAAGAAAGATGAGGCGGCTGCCCTGGGAACCATTGACGGGGTTTTAACGTTCAGTGAGTTGGCTTCCCTCTTTGTAGCGAAGGGCATTGATGTGCGGGAGATGGAGGTATCCCCTCTTGACGATGATGAGCTCTTTGGGGATTGCCGGGATTTTGCCATTTCTGGAGGAGTTGCCGCCTGCGTAAGCAAGCGGGCCAAGACTGGGGAAGAGATTTCCTTGTTCACGGTGAATGGAATCGATCGTAAAATGGTTCGGGTGATGAAGACTTGGCAGAGGCGGGCGGTCGAATCAGACCTGGTAGAGGTTATGTGCTGCGAAGGGGGCTGCATCAATGGACCTGGTGTGGTTGCAAAACCTGCGGTAGCACTGCGCCTAAGAGGAGGCAATAAAGCCACTAGTCCAGTAGATGCGATGCGTGCCATACTGAAGCCCAAGGAGTGATGGCGATGGACAAATCATGCATTGAACAACTTGCAGCCCTTTGCCAAGGGTGGGATGGGAGCATTGAGGGGCGATACTGCCATCTCAGTAATGCCAGTGCCTTGCTCAACCAACACCTGGATAGGATCAACTGGATTGGATTTTATGTGATGAAGAAAGATGGCAAAAACTTGGTGCTTGGCCCATTTCAGGGAAAGGTGGCGTGTACCGATATCTCTTTGGATAGAGGGGTCTGTGGCCTTGCTGCTAGAAGCAAGGAAAGCGTACGGGTTGAGGATGTGCATGCATTTCCCGGCCATATTGCTTGCGACGGTGCATCCTTGAGCGAACTTGTCATCCCACTCATCGATAGTTCTGGGGAGGTCGTGGCAGTCCTTGATGTGGACAGTCCTATTCTCAGCCGGTTTTCACAGGAGGATCAGATACTTCTTGAGCAAGCTGCAAGAACTATTTCCAGGGCGCTTTGGACTTGACTAATTGTTTCGTTGTGCGCATTCTATATGACAAGGCGATGAGAAAGAAGAGTAGCCGGTAGCGGATCCACAGAGAGGACTTCCTGGGTTGAGAGGAGTCTGGATGGCGCCCGATGAAAACCCCTTTTGAGCCGCTGGTCGAACGGAATACCCAGTAGGCCATGCCGCTTGCCTGGCGAAACAGGTGTACGAGTGTCCCGTCCGAACCTAGAGATTCGGGGGGGGAAGCAAGGTGGAACCGCGGAACATGAGAGCTTTCATGTCTTCGTCCTTGCCGGTAGTGGAACATGCCACCCGGTAGGGTTGAGGGCATGAAGGCTTTTTTTTATGGGATTTGTTAGAAGTGAGGAGATAGTATGGCAAACGTAGAAGCAGGAGAGAAGCTCTCCAAGATTCGACATTCGATGGCACATGTGATGGCCGAGGCTGTACTCGAGATGTTTCCCGAGGCACAGATTGCTATCGGTCCTGCAATCGATAATGGATTTTATTATGATTTTGAACTGCCCAGGCAGTTGGTCAGTGAGGACCTTGATGAAATTTCAGAGCGGATGCGCTCCATCATCAAGGAGAATAAGCCGTTTGTGAGGACGGTAGTGAGTCGTGACGAGGCTGAGAAGCGCTTTGCCGACCAGAAATATAAACTGGAGTTGCTGAAGGCAATCCCAGAGGGGGAAGAGGTCAGTCTCTATAGCCAAGGTGGATTTACCGATCTTTGCCGTGGTCCGCATGTCGAGTCCACCAAGGAGCTTAAAGGTGATGCATTCAAGCTGATGAGCATCGCAGGTGCCTACTGGAGAGGCAAGGAGACCAATGAGATGCTTACCCGCATCTATGGCACAGCCTGGTCGAATGCAAAAGAGCTGAGGATGTATTTGCAACATCTTGAGGATGTGGAGAAGCGTGACCATAGGAAACTCGGAAAGGAACTCGACCTGTTCAGCTTGCATGAAGAGGCAGGCCCGGGTTTGGTCTACTGGCATCCCATGGGGGCGAGAATCAGGCAGGCAATCGAGGATTTCTGGCGAAAAGAGCACTATGCCAATGGATATGAGATGGTCTATACCCCACACCTTGGCCGTTCATGGCTCTGGGAGACCAGTGGCCATCTTGGGTTCTACAAGGAAGGTATGTACCCCCCCATGGAGATGGACAAGAGCGACTACTATGTAAAACCCATGAACTGCCCATTTCATATTATGATCTATAAGAACAGCAAGCACTCCTATCGCGATCTGCCGTTCAGGTGGGCTGAGCTTGGTACGGTATATCGCTATGAGAAGGCAGGGGCTATGCATGGATTGATGCGGGTTCGTGGGTTTACCCAGGATGACGCACACCTCTTTGTTACCCCCGACCAGATGAATGACGAGATTCTGGAGGTGCTTCGGTTCAGCTTGCATATGCTGCACTCCTTTGGGTTCTCTGAAATCAATGCATACCTTTCCACCATGCCCGAGAAGGCTGTTGGCGATCCTCAGCGCTGGGCAGATGCCACAGAGGCCCTAAGACAGGCTATTGAAAAAGAAGGGCTCGCCTACGAGGTTGATGAGGGCGGTGGTGCATTCTATGGTCCGAAAATTGACTTGAAGATCAAGGATGCAATCGGCCGTGAATGGCAGCTTTCCACGGTACAGTTCGATTTCAACGAACCGGAGCGATTTGACATGACCTTCGTCGACAAGGATGGTGTTGAGAAGCGTCCCTATATGATCCACCGCGCCCTGCTTGGTTCCATTGAGCGGTTCTTTGGGGTCCTGATCGAGCACTATGCGGGAGCGTTCCCACCTTGGCTTGCCCCTGAGCAGATCAAGGTCATTCCTGTAGGTGAGAGCTTCTTCGAGTATGCAAAGAGCTTGGAAAAACGACTGCGCAGCGAAGGGTTCCGTGTCTCTGCTGATCTTTCCGATGACAGGATGAATGCAAAGATCCGTAATGCCCAGAAGCTGAAGATTCCCTACATGGTAATTGTTGGCGAGCGAGAGATGGAAAACGATCAGGTATCGGTACGCCTGAGAAGTGGAAAGCAGGAGAACGGACTTGCCACCCAGGACTTCATCACAATGGTGAGGGAGAAAGTGGAGAGCAAGGAACAGCTCTAGAGCAAGCCGTTGATGTATTGAGAGGGCCGGAATTATCCGGCTCTCATTCTGCTTGGAGGTAGAAATGACCAGAAATGAAGCCTATGCACGGTTGATTGCACTCGATCGTGAAATTGTCTTAATCGACCATATGAGTGCAACTCTTTCCTGGGATCAGGAAATTTCTCTTTCACCCCTTGGCCTGGAGGAGCGTTCACAGCAGTTGGGCTATCTTTCCCAACTACGGCATGGGTTGTCCTCCTCTCCTGAGATGGGGGATCTGCTTGCACTGCTTGATGAATGGAGTGATGCAGATGAGGTGCAGCATGCACTTATACGTATCAGGAAACGCGAGTATGAGAAGATGCAGAAACTGCCATCCCGTCTTGTACGTTCAATTGCTGAACAAGGAGTCAGGGCACACAGCAGCTGGGTCGCTGCACGTAGTGCAGGAGCCTGGTCGCACTTTTCTAAAGACCTGGCTTCCATGGTTTCTCTGGTACGAGAGAAAGCGAGACTGTTGAAAGGAGAGGATGCCTGCCTCTATGATGGGCTTTTGGATGAGTTTGAGCCTGGAATGCGTACAGAAGAGGTTGCACAGTTGTTTGATGCGATCAGGGAACCGTTGGTTTCTCTGGTGGATAGACTTTCCTCGAAAGCGGTTGATGCATCCTTTCTGTATGCCTCCTATCCCATAAAAGACCAAGAGAGATTTGCCAGAGAGGTGCTTGAGGCAATGCGGTTTGATTTCAATCGAGGAAGTTGCGCTGTTTCCGTGCATCCCTTTACCACCACCATTGGCTCTGATGATGTACGGATAACTACACGTTACAGCGATCCATCGGTCATGGACAGTTTCAGCTCTTCGGTGCACGAAGGGGGTCATGCGCTCTATGAGATGGGAGCCTCCTGTGGTGCTCTCAAGGGTACCAGTCTCGCCTCCGGGGCCTCGCTTGGCATGCATGAGTCGCAGAGCAGACTCTGGGAGAACATGATCGCCAAGAGTCCTGAGTTCTGGCAGTACTACTATCCACGCTTCAGGGAGCTCTTTCCTTCCCAAACCGAGGGGATCTCTCAAGAGCAGTTTGTGCAGGCGTTGAACAAGGTGGAGCGTACATCGATCAGGGTCAACGCCGATGAGGTAAGCTACAGCCTCCATATTATGTTGCGCTTCTCCTTGGAACAGAAGATCATCAGCGATGAAATAGCCATTGATGATATACCTGAGGCCTGGAACACCTTGCATCAGGAATTGCTTGGCTGTAGGCCTTCTTCAATCCAAGAAGGTGCACTGCAAGATGTGCACTGGAGTAGTGGAGATTTCGGATATTTTCCAACCTATGCATTGGGTAATCTCTATGGTGCACAGATTTGGGATGCTATGAAAAGGGAATTACCGATCGAATCCCTCCTGCAAAACGGAAAATTGGGGACAATCAGCGACTACTTGCGGACGAACATCTACGAGCGTGGAGCCATCGATACCGGAGTAAAGACACTCATACGGGTGACCAACAGAGGTCTTGACGCGACCTTGTTCACAAGCTACCTTGAAGACAAATTCAGCCGTTTGTTCGGCTTTTGAGGGGTCCGTATGAATATTCCGAATAAGCTTACTGTCTCGCGCCTGGTCATGGCGCCGCTCTTCTTCATTGCGTTTCATTTGGGATCTTGGTTCGGACCGTCCTTCCAGAATCTTGCTTCCATTCTAACCATTATCCTATGGGCCTGTACTGAGCTTACCGATCTTTTGGATGGGCATATCGCACGAAGCAAAAATTTAGTGACTGACCTGGGCAAGGTGATGGATCCTTTTGCGGATACCTTCAGCAGATTGACCTACTTTGTCTGTCTCTCTGGGGCTGGGATCATGCCACTTTGGACGTTTATGCTGATAATGTGGCGTGAGTTTTCCATCCTCTTTATCCGAATGCTGATGATGGGAAAGGGAAAACCGGTAGCTGCCAATATCTGGGGCAAGAGCAAGGCAGTCCTCTATGCGGTCAGTGGTGCCATGGGTATTCTCTATATTGCCTTGGGAAATTGGGTTGGTGAAAGTTCTCTGATGCAGAATTTACGACCGGTGGTTTCCATCGTATTCATGCTTGCAGCTCTCGCAGCAGTGATGTCTTTCCTGACCTATGTGAGGGCTATAATCCGCGATGGCAGTCTCTCTTCAATGAGTCGATAGTATGCAAAGTCTAGCAAATCTCTCATCGGCTGAGGCAAGGAACATATCCTTCCTCCTTAGTGATGTTGATGACACCATCACGACCCAAGGGAAGTTGCACTCTGTTGCACTGGATGCCCTCTATCGCCTCCAGGAAGCAGGGATCAGGACCATTTGTGTAACCGGGGGTTCGGCAGGATGGGCTGACACCTATCTCCGGCAATGGCCTGTAGAGGCTGTACTGAGCGAAAGTGGAGCGGTCTGCCTCTATCGTGAGAAGGGAGCAATCCGTCACTTTGTTCACCCCTCGATTGTAGAGCAGGGGTATCAGGAACGGAAAGAGCAGATGATTAAAAGGGTCCTCTCCTCAGTAGATGGCGCAAAACTCTCCAGTGACCAGTTTGCGCGTCTCTTTGATGTGGCCTTTGATCATGGGAGTGAGCCTCCATTTCTTGCAAAAGAGGGGATTGTTCAGATTGTGGATATCTGTAAGGAGATGGGGGCAAGCACCGCCGTCAGTTCAATTCATGTAAATGCTTGGTTTGGGTCCTTTGATAAGTATGAAGGGAGCAAAGCATTTTTCTCCCAGATTCTTGGTCTTGGAGAACAAGAGATGCTCTTCTCTGCATGTTTCTGTGGGGATGCCCCGAACGACCAGGTAATGTTTGCCAAATTTCCGTTGAGCTTTGGGGTAGGCACTATAAAAAAGAGAGCAGCAGAGATGCAGTTTCTTCCCTCATACGTAGCAGAAAATGAGGGTGGAGAAGGCTTTGCAGAGATTGTTGATGTGTTTTTGAAGAAACGAGGCTACGATTTGTGAAAAATCTTTGAAGAGAACGCTTGACACTCCAAGAGGTCTTTTGCTATGTTATCGGAGCACGCTGAATGACAGCAAGTCACAAGCGAGCAGATTTTTGACAGACATATGAGAGAAGAGAAGAGAAGATATACCGCGAGATGATTGCCGTTTACGGCCGTTGATCAAGCGGATTTGGAAGCTTTAGGGCTTCCCAGTCAATTCAAGGAATGATGAACGATAGTATAAAAGCTACGTTCGTTGCGAGAATTACAGGGAGAACTTGAAAGTAGAAGTAAGCCGGGCCCTCGGGCCCGGAAATGCTATAACGGAG
>JBFWKK010000018.1:0-41242 GCA_050252715.1 Sphaerochaeta sp.
CTATTTTTGTGAAACCGCTGACGATTCAGA
Organism: Sphaerochaeta sp.; assembly: GCA_050252715.1. GTDB lineage: Bacteria > Spirochaetota > Spirochaetia > Sphaerochaetales > Sphaerochaetaceae > Sphaerochaeta. The sequence goes on from JBFWKK010000018.1 coordinate 31, forward strand.
AGAAATGGTATCTGATTGATGCAGAGGGAAAGGAGCTTGGCAAGGTAGCAGTTGCCGCTGCACGCATCCTTCGCGGGAAGAACAAGCCCGAGTATGTCCCACACCAGGACATGGGTGACTACGTGATTATCATCAATGCTGAGAAAGCTGCTCTTTCGGGCAACAAGTACCAGGATAAAATGTATTATCGCCACTCCAACTACCCCGGTGGACTTCGGCAGACCAGTTATGCCGATATGATCAAGCGCAACCCGGTATACCCGATGGAGCGTGCAGTTCGTGGCATGCTTCCCCGTGGTCCTCTCGGACGCAAGCTGTACACCAACATGAAGGTCTATGCAGGTGCGAATCACAACCAGCAAGCCCAGCAGCCGATCAAGGTTGAAATTTAAGGTAGGAGCGAAAAATGGCAAAGAAAGAAGTAAAGAAAGTGGAAAATCTTGGTCATGGCGTTGGACGTCGTAAGACCGCCGTCGCTCGTGTCTACCTAAGGGAAGGCGAGGGCAAGATTGTGATCAATGGTAGGGACATCGATACCTACTTTGGCAACCCGATGCTCACCTATATCGTGAAGCAGCCGCTTGAGACCACTGAGAGTGCAGGCAAGTATGACCTGCTTATCAATGTAGTCGGTGGTGGTCCTTCCGGTCAGGCTGGAGCATGCCGCCATGGTATCGCACGTGCACTTTGTGCCCACGATGAGGCATACAGACCGGCACTGCACGCTGCTGGGTTCATGACTCGTGACTCCCGTATGGTTGAACGTAAGAAGTATGGTCAGCCAGGGGCACGTCGCAAGTTCCAGTTCTCCAAGCGTTAAGTGGCATTTGCCCGCATCGAAAAGGAACCCTCTCGAGTTGGCTTCAGGGCCATGCCTCAGGAGGGTTCTCCTTTTTCCATCAGCAGTGATGTATGTATCCGAGAGCAACTGTATCTTGGGCAGGAACTGAGCCGGGAAGCGTTTCTGCACCTCAAGGAAGTTCAGGAGATGCATCTTTGCAGACAGCAAGCCCTGGTCTATCTTGCTCGCCGGGAGCATACGGCCTTTGAATTGAATAGTAAACTGCAACGAAAAGGGTTCTCATCACACAGCATCGAAAACACCTTGGCTTTGCTTGAGGAAGAGAATCTCCTCAGTGAACTCCGTTATGCCCTGCAGTTCATCGAGTCGAGACAGCGTAAAAATCCTGAAGGTAGGGCATTGATGAGTCATCGTCTTTCCCAGAAGGGAGTTGCAAGGGATGCAGCCAAGAGGGCACTGGACGAGCTCTATACAGAAGAACTCATCATAGACTATGTAGGGAGGGCATACTCACTTGCCTTGAAAAAAGGAGATCAGGAGAAAGCTCGGATGCTGCTTGCAAAAAAGGGTTTTTCCTCATATGAGATTCGTCTTGGTCTTGAGCGACTCTCTTGATACCGATACACTCTCCTTGGGTGATAAGGAGGCCTCTCATGGGAAAGAAATATCTGCTAGTATTGATCCTGCTGTCCTCTCTTTCGGTCTCTGGACTGTATGCACTCCATTTCGATTACAACGAAGACCTTTCCCTGGTAAGTGATACTACCCTTGCCCTGGCAATGGCCTCCCCTGGTCTTGTTCTCCTTGAGGCACCTGTATCTGATTATCTGACAATTGGAGGGAGCTATGGCGTTACCATGGCAGCTACTTATTTTGGAATACGTACCCCACTCAAGGCGCTTATAGATAAGGAAAGGCCCTATGTAGGGGAGACAACAGAACGTCCTGTTGATACAGATGAAGACTATGACTCTTTTCCGTCCGGTCACTCCTTAATGGCATTTGCTGCTGCTGCCTACACCCAGACCATTACCAGTATCTGGTACCCTGACTCAAAGATTATGCAAGGTGCAAGTATTGCAGGTTGGTCCTTGGCCACTGCCACTGCAGTGCTACGCGTGGTGAGTGGAAACCACTATCCTATTGATGTGCTTGCCGGTGCTGCACTGGGAAGTGCTGTCGGTTTTCTTGGTCCTTATCTTACCAGCAAGCTCTTTCCTCCTGATGGATCGGTGCAAATTCTTGCTGGCCCGGTGGTGGGAATGCAGGTAGCGTTCTAGTACAAACAACGCATCAAATAATTGATGCGCTGTCAAAGTACTGGGAATGTGATACGTGGTTACTTCTTGATATGGTTGAGGAACTTCTCAAATCCATTTTCTCTTCCGGTTGGCTCATACTCCACCAAGGGGTAGTGCTCCAATACGTAGTCAATATCCTTGTCTCCGCGACCAGAGAGATTAACCAGAATCACCTCATCCTTGTCCATGGTTTTTGCCAGCTTGATCGCATGGGCAACAGCATGGCTTGACTCAAGAGCTGGAATGATTCCCTCCATCCTACTCAATCCATAGAAGGCTTCCACTGCCTCATGGTCTGTGGCACTATCGTAGTTGACTCTCCCGATCGTCTTGAGATAGCTGTGCTGGGGGCCGACTCCGGGATAATCCAAACCACTGGCAATAGAGTAGACAGGCAGTGGTTCCCCGCTCTCATCCTGCAGCAAAAAGCTCTTGAACCCATGGAGGATTCCAACCTTTCCCTTGCTGATGGTTGCTGCATGATCAGGGGTGTCCAATCCCTTTCCAGCCGGTTCAACTCCGAAGAGCTTTACCTCTGTTTCGTCCAAAAATGCACTGAAGATGCCCATGGCATTGGAACCACCCCCTACACAGGCCACCACTGCATCTGGAAGAGAGCCGGTGAGTTCTTGGATCTGTGCCTTTGCCTCAATGCCGACCACACTCTGGAAATCCCTGACCATCATAGGGAACGGATGTGGGCCTACGACAGAACCGATGCAGTAGATCTGGGTATCAGGATCTTCCAGGTATGCTTCAAATGCTGCATCAACTGCATCCTTAAGTGTTTTTGTTCCTCTGGTTACCTCGATAACCTGAGCCCCAAGAATTTTCATCCTGCTCACATTGGGGGCTTCCTTATGGATGTCCACCTCTCCCATGTAGATATCGCACTCAAGACCAAGGAGAGCTGCAGCGGTTGCAAGTGCAACTCCATGCTGTCCGGCCCCAGTTTCAGCGATGACCTTCTTCTTTCCCAGTTTCTTGGCAAGCAGTACTTCCCCAATGCAGTGGTTTATCTTATGTGCTCCGGTATGGTTCAGATCCTCACGCTTGAGATAGATCTTTGCCCCTCCGACCGCTTCGCTCAGTCTCTTTGCATAGTAGACCGGTGATGGGCGGCCGACATAGTGACGCTGGAGGTAGGATAGTTCCTCGAGGAATGCTGGATCCTGTACGATCTCCTCATAGGCCTGGGTAATTTCATCCATAACGCTCTGCAACTGGGGAGGGATATAGGAACCTCCGAACTCTCCGAAACGACCTTCTTCATTCGGGAGGTTTGTAGTGTTGATCTCTTTGGTTAGCATATTCTGCATGGGACATCTCCTTATCTGTGTTGAGTGTGATGTTACTGTAGGGAGAAACATTCTGTCAATAGAAACATTGAAAGTTTCTATAAAAAGTATCAAAAGAACAAAAAAACACCCACAAGGGGTATCCCTGTGGGTATGAATTGCTAAGCGTATGTTGGTTTAGATGCCGAGAGCTTTCTTTACTGCAGATGCATCACGAACACCTATTGCCTTGTTGATGACCTTGCCGTCCTTGTAGAAGAGCAGGGTGGGAATGGACTGTACACCAAAGGTCATGGCGAGTTCGCCTTCCTCATCGACATTGACCTTTACGACCTTTGCCTTTCCTTCAAGCTCACCGTCGAGCTGCTCCAGGATAGTTCCCTGCATGCGGCAAGGACCGCACCATGCTGCCCAGAAATCGACCACTACGGGGACATCGCTCTTCAATACTTCAGCTTCATATGTGCTCTTTGTTACGTGTTTGATCATGTTAAACTCCTATTCTATACGTTTACTACGTTTTGTGTTTCTTGTATTGTGTAGACAACATACTATAAATATTTGCTAGAGGCAACTACTTGGGAGAAAATTTTTTATGTGCCCTATAATCGACCTGCACTGTGACACAATCTATGCTTTGGCGTATGGGGAAGCAAGGGGAAATCTTGAGGAAAACGACGGGCATACCGACCTCAGATGGATGGAAAAGGCTGGGAAGGTTACTACCGCTTTTGCATTGTTTGTCCCTTTGAAACACGGTATTTCGCCTTGGGATACCGCCACTATGCTCCATACCCGATTCATCGAGGAAATCGCTTCCTCTCATGGAAGGATACAACAGGTAAGGACCGCTTTGGATATTGAGAACAATCCTGTACAGGGTGCGCTGCTCAGCTGTGAAGAGCTGCAAATTCTGGAAGGTGACCTGTCAAGGATCCAGACACTTTCCAGCTGGGGGGTACGAATGGCTACCCTGATATGGAACAACGAAAATGATCTGGCCTATCCCAACCAGAAAGAAGGTGGGTTGAAAAGCTTTGGGTTTGAAGCCGTGCAAGAGATGGAGCGACATGGTATTCTGGTGGATGTCTCCCATCTCAATGATGAGGGCTTCTTTGACTTGGTTGGTATTGCGAAAAAGCCTTTCATTGCCAGTCACTCCAACTGCAGGTCCGTTACCAACCATAGCCGCAATCTGAGCGATAGAATGATCCATAGCATCGCTGAGAGAGGGGGGGTGGTCGGCCTGAACTTCTGTCCCTCCTTTCTCTCGGAGGATTGGGAAAAGAGTAGTATGGAGGCAATCATCAAGCATGTGGTCCATCTCAAACGGGTTGGAGGGACAGATATCCTTGCCTTGGGAACGGACTTTGATGGAATCAGCGGATCACTGGAGATTGATCACTACAGTAAGTTCGATATGCTTTGGAATGCACTTGAAAAAAAAGGATTCAGTACTTCAGAACTGGATAAAATGTGGTATCTCAATGCGTTGAGGGTGCTCTCGTGAGCATTTTGAGCATTGCCTTGTCCTCTTCACTGACCAAGCGTGACTCCCGGCACTTCTGAATGGCTTTCTTACGCACTGGCTCTGTAAGTATGCCGTAATGAAGATAGGGAAGGGTTCCTTCCCTGTCCTTGCAGAAGGCCGTAGCGTAGGCCCATGCAAGAGCCATTGTTACATAGTAGTGGTCGCTTTGTACTTGGCTCAATGCCTTACGTACTTCCTGGATAGTGGATGGTTCCAGGTAGTAGAGCATCAGAACCACTATGCCAAGGCGAATAGCATAGGGTTCATCATGGTTGAGTAGTGTGCAGAAATAGGAGTAGAAGGCCTCTCTATCCTTTTTAATCCACTTCATCTCGGAAGCAAGACTGTCATTGGTTGCCCAACTGGTATTGTAGTGAAGCATCCTGGGAAGGTACTCCAGTCTCTGCCTGCTTGAAAGCGTTATGGTTCCAAAGAGCTTGTAGAGGATGATGGTCTCCTCATAGGAGAGCGTATCCTGGTCCAACAGCTCATCAAAACAGAGAAATGCGTCGTCTTTTGCAATCTCTCTTGCAAGTCTTTGGAGACTCGGGGCTCGTATCCCATACAAAGTGCCACTGGATATCTGCAGTTTCTCTTGAAATATCCGATAGGAAGGCTCAGCGAGTTCGCTGAGCCTCTCCTGCAAGACTGCTTGCCTCATAGCCCCATGCGCTTGGTGAATCGCACCAGGTTGTCGATGGTCTTCTCCATATCTTCAGGAGCCCGCCCCTTTGCCTTCTTGAACTCAACAGCAACACGGTTGATCGAGAAGATGCCCGAGACGCCTTCGTCATAGGCCCCCTCCACATCGTCTCCGATGTCACCAACGATTGCCAGTACCGGTACATTGGCTCTCTTTGCCCTTCTGGAGACGCCGATGACGACCTTCCCGCGCAAGGATTGTCCATCGATCTTGCCTTCCCCGCTCAAGACCATATCGGCATCCTTGAGCAGTGCATCGAAGTTGACAGTATCCAGTACTGTCTCAATGCCCATCTGCAGATTTGAAGAGAAGAATGCAGCCATGCCACCACCCATGCCGCCGGCAGCTCCGCTGCCCGGAATTTCCTGGACATCGATGTGCAGGTCTTTCTTGATAACCCCAGCTAGATGTGTGAGATTGGCATCAAGGACCTTAACCATTTCCGGGTCAGCTCCTTTCTGGGGACCAAAGATATAGGCAGCTCCACTGGTTCCATAAAAGGGATTGTCAATATCACACATGGTGGTGATGGTTACCTCTTTCAGGGCCGGGTCAAGGTTTTCGAGGGAGATGGATGCCACCTGATTCATGGTACCTCCGGTCGGTACGAACTCATTGCCATCCTTATCCTTGAAAACTACACCACAAGCTGCAGCAGCACCACAACCACCGTCATTGGTCGCACTCCCTCCGAGGCCAACAATAATGTGTTTGCATCCGCTCTTTGCAGCATCCAACATCAGTTGACCAACCCCATAGGTGGTTGTCTTGTCAGGACGAAGTTCATCCCCCACCAGAGGGAGACCGGCACAGGAAGCCATTTCAATAACAGCGGTGTCATTCTTTATGATGCCATAGAAGCTTTCCATCAGGGAGCCGAAGGGACCCTGTACAGTAAGGGTCCTCTTTTCCCCTCCAAGTGCCTGGAGGAAAGCATCCACGCTTCCTTCCCCTCCATCTGCAACGGGGATACTGGTAATCTTTGCATCAGGGTAGTGGCGTTTGATTGCTCTATCCATGATGGAACAGATCTGCTCAGAACTCATGGTTCCCTTGAAGGAATCTGGTATCAACAAGAAATTTTTCATCTACGGCTCCTCTCACATTCCAGGTCTTCCGACCCCGGGTTTTTTGCCATCTTACGGAATCTGTGGAAAAAAATCCACCCACATGTCAGACAAGTTTTGCACGCTTTGCATCAACGTTTCCAAAAATGTTTGGAGAAGAGGACAAAGACCGTGAACAGCTCAAGACGACCAACCAGCATGAGAAATGAACAGACCCATTTCAAGGAAGAGGGAAGAAAAGCGAAGTTGCCAGTGGGGCCAACCTCTCCAAAACCAATTCCAATATTACCGAGGCAGAGGAATGATGCAGCGATGCTGGTCAACACATCTGCTCCGCTGAGGGATATGAGCACTGAACCTACGAGGCCTGTAACGACATAGACCCCAAAGAAGGTGGCAATCGAGCGCATGAGCTCCTCTGGTATGGTTGTCTGGCCTACTCGTACCTGAAAAATTCCCTTTGGGTGGATTCTTTGCTTGATATGAGCCCTTCCCATCTTGAAAAGAGTAGCTATACGGATGACCTTCACACCGCCTCCTGCCGATCCTGCGGAGCCTCCGATGAAGAAGAGCAGGAAAAAGAGAAGTTGGGGAAAAGCCGGCCAGAGTACATAGTCAGTGGTGGCAAATCCTGTAGTCGTGAGTATGCTGGCTGTGAGGAACGAGCTGTAGCGCAGAGATTCTGCAAAGGAGTCGTATGTATTTGCCATGGTGAGATGCCATGCTGAGAGGATGGCGACCACTGCCCAGATGCCAAGGTAGACCCTCAGTTCCCCATCCTTGAGGACAGAACGCAATTTCCCGCTGATTGCCTTGTAGTAGAGGGCGAAGTTGGCCCCTGCAATGAGCATGAATATGGTGACTACCACATCTACATAGACACTGGAGAATGTTCCGATGGATGCATTCTTTACACAAAATCCTGCTGCTGCCATGGTTGAGAAGGTAACGGTCACCGCGTCATACAGTGAAAGCCCACCCAGTTTCAAGAGGATGGTTTCCAGTACGGAGAACCCGATGTAGATTGACCAGAGAATGAGGGCAGTGTTCTTGATCTTCGGTGTAAGCTTGTCCTTTGTCGGCCCCACCGTCTCAGCACCCACCAAGAGAGAACCACTTACCCCTAGGGCAGGAAGCAAGGCAACGAAGAGCACCACAATTCCCATGCCTCCCAACCAGTTAGTCTGAGACCTCCAGAAGAGGATGGATTTTGGAAGACTTTCAATTTCGGGAAGGACAGTAGCCCCTGTGGTGGTGAACCCACTCATCACCTCGAAATAGGCACTTGGGTAATCTACATAGGCTCCGCTTGCAACCAAGGGAATCGCCGAGAAGGCAGTCGCAACTACCCAGGTAAGGGTGACAACGAGGTATCCATCACGGGCAAGCATCTTTTTTTCAGTTGCTTTTCCTGTTGCGATGAGGATTGTGCTGGAAAAGATGGCAATCGAGGCATAGGCGATGAGAAACCCCTGTATTGCATCTCCCTCTTGGTAGTGAAATGCGAGGCCGGTTGGAACTCCCATCAGAATGCCGATGAATAGGACAATGAATGACAAGAGTCGCAAATCAAGTTTCCAGTTGATCATATGCTTCCTACCCAAAGAGTTTTTGGATGAATTCAGTTGCTTTCCTGAGGGTGGCAACCACGACGGTGTCACCGTCATTGAGTGTGGAGAATCCTGTGGGAATACTGCTCTTTCCTGTGCTGTCGGTGATTCCAGCTACAATGGCTTTCTTCCTCATGTCAATATCCTTCAGTTGTTTCCCACAGGCTGTGCTCTGTGGGTGGATGACAAACTCATAGACTTCCATCTGTCCGTTGAACAGGGAGTGGACACTGGATACATTGGTTCCCCTGAGATATCTTAGCAGTGAATCAACGGTAGTATCGGTGGTGGAGATGACCACATCGATTCCCAGGTAGGAAGCCATACGGGAGTAGTTGTTGTTTTGCTTGATCAATGCCATGGAGCGCATGATCCCAATCCGTTTGGCATAACTCGCAGTAATGATATTCAGCTCATCATTGTCGGTGAGTGCGATCAGCAGGTCATAGGAACCAAGCTGTTCTTCTGCCATAATGTCTTCGTCCGTTATGTCGGCCTTGATAACCAGAATCTCCCTAAACCGTTCTGAAAACTCCTTGCAGACCTCTGGATCCTGATCCACAATGGTTACTTTTGAACGCATGGATGGACTCATTCGGTTGAGCATTGCCCTGGTGATTTTACTTGCTCCAACCAGCACCATGTTGTTGGGACGCTTCTGCAACTTGCCAACGGTTTTCAAGATGTCCGTTACTTCCTGTGTCTCAGCAATGATGCTCAGGGTATCTTCTCCCTGAATGGTGGTCTCTCCAGAGGGAACCAGTACCTGGCCACGACGCTTGATGGCCGCAATGACAAAGTCGGCATCCAACTTGCTGCGCATTTCACTGATGGATGAGCCTACATAAGAACTCTGTTTCTCAATATAGAAGTTGTACAACAGCAGACGTGAGTTACTGAAACTCAAGACGTTGCCGTTTACACCCTGTTCAATAATGTTATAGAGGGAACGGGCAGTCTCTGCGTTTGGGTTCACGATAAAATCTATGCCGAGTAGACCTTCCTTGAGGCCTTCTGTCCCGGTATAGACCAAGGAGCGGATAGCAGCTACCGTCTTGGTCTCGGGAAAAGATGATGATACCAAGCCGCAGGAAACAAGATTAATCTCGTCACTGTCGGTTACAGCGACGAATGCTTCAGCCTGGGCAACACCTGCCTCAGTGAGTTTTGCCAAATCCGTTCCATTGCCCAGGACTCCAAGACAGTCGAGTTTCGAGACTGCCTGTTCGACCCGTTCAAAGGAGCTGTCCAGAATGACAACATCCTTTCCATCGGTAATAAGTTGTTTCGCCAGCCCAAGGCCACGTCTTCCCGCACCCAGGATAATTACTTTCTTACTCGTACCAAACTCCTTCACGTTTACCCACAAACGCTCCCTCTATAATACCAGACCTACAGGAAAATCTTAAGATGGTAATACAGTTCGATTACCATACTCAATAACTGTAACCATTGCAAGGTGTTAATTTATTTTTACACCTTTATTTACTATTCTGGTTGACAAGATTTTCCTTTTTTTCTATAGTAGGGAAGAAATTCGACGCAGGGTGGAGCAGTTGGCAGCTCGTCGGGCTCATAACCCGAAGGTCGTAGGTCCGAGTCCTACCCCTGCTAAACAGTTGGTTTGAAGAATGGACTGTCGTATGTGCAAAGGCACGCGGCAGGACGGTGATTCCTTATTCTACCAGACTATGAGGCAACTTGCCAGGCGACAATGGTCGACCAGCGGGTTGCCTTTCTTGTGTCTTGTTCAAGGAACATCTGCTGCAAAGCACCCCCCGGGCTATCATCTGCCTACAACAGCTTGCATCGCTGCCTCCCGCTTCCACCAGTCCCACGATATCAGCAAGAGAGGAGGGAAGGCATATGGTGCTGAAGACCCACGATACACAGGGTGGCAACAGTGAAGAATTCTTTTTGTTCATGTTTCAACCCTATCCTTGCAATCTTCTTCGTATGGGCTATCATAGGAGAAGTATCGTCTTTTGGAGGGCAAAGCGTTCATGCAGGATTCACCACGTTGTATCGGAATATTCACCGCAGGATTGGACGATGAATATCAGTCAGCCATCTGGCACGCCATTGAAAAGGAAGCAGAGAAACGGAGGCTGGGTACCATCAGTTTCATCGGTTCCAGACTCGGATCTCCCATTGCCAGTGAAGCTTCCTCCAATCTTGCCTATCATCTTGCCTCCGAACAAACCATCGATGGATTGATCATTATAGCCTCCTCCCTTGCCTCTTACTTCACCATGATGGACCTGAACAAGTTCTTTGCACCGTGGTCTTCACTCCCAAGAGTTTCCATTGGCATGCATATGCAGGGAATGAGTGACATCACCGCAGAGGGAGAAGAGAGCCTGAGGGCATTGGTGGACCACCTGGTGCAGGTGCACCACCGCAGACATTTTGCCATCATCACAGGACCAAAGACCCACGAAGAATCGGTGAAACGGCTTCAAGCCTGCAAACAGGCTCTCAGTGACAACAACATCTCCCTCGTCGACCAACTGGTTGACTCAGGGACCTTTACCGACGAATCGGGAAGTGAGGTTGTACGAGGATTCCTTGAAAAGAATCTGCACTTTGATGCCTTGATCTGCCTCAATGACCGAATGGCCTTTGGGGCAATGAATGAGCTCCAGAAATGGAATATTCGAGTTCCCGATGATGTCTCTCTTATCGGTTTTGATGGAATTGACCCCTCCCGTTACAGCATTCCTCCCCTTACCACGGTTGTACAACCGTTGCATGAGATGGGAGTCATAGCAGTCGACATACTTGATCGTGTCATGGCAGGAGGCGAAGAGGAACACATTTCTCTTCCCTGTAGCCCGGTTATAAGGGAGTCCTGTGGGTGCAACCCTCATGTTCACTTCACCCCTGGACTGCACGAAATGCCCAACTATGCCACTCCTGCTGAACGGTCGGCAGTTGAGGACCTGATACTCTTGGTGCAGCGAGGCGACTACCACCAGATGATTGCCCGCCTCAACCGTGCCATGGATGATACAGCCTCTGAAAGTGGTTCGTTGCATCGATGGAATGAGTACCTTTCAGTGGTGGAGTACAAATCCAGAAGTGAAAGTACCTTGAGTGCAAAGACCATCGCAATGCTGATGGGGGCAGCACGTGCACTGACTGGTGATAAGATTGGCCGTTTCCAAGCGGCAAAACGGGTTGCTGCAGAGACCTCTTTCGAGACCTTACGCAAAGTAAGTGCAATGCTCAGCGGTACCTTTGAGATGGGTGAGTTGATCGCCAACTTGCAGCATGCCTTGCAACTCTTTGGCATTGAGCGAGGATATCTGGTACGATTCCTGAACCACAACCGCAGAGCCCGCCTTATGATGACAGTCCGCCAAGAAGTACTCCCGCTTTCAGCCTTTTCCATGGATTTCCCTTCCCAACACATTCTGCCCCAAAGCCTTGGCCGAACGTGGCGGAATCAGAGGTGGGTACTTCTTCCCTTGGTCTATCTTGATGAACCCCTAGGCTATTTCCTGGTGCCTTTCGGTACCGTTCGGCCGGCACTCTACGATGTTTTGCAAGAGCAGATTTCCAGCAACCTGAAAGGTTCTTTGCTCTTGCAACAGATACGGGAGCATGAGAAGAATCTTGAGGAACAGGTTGCCTTGAGAACTCGTGACCTCTCCCAGGAAATCCAGCGAAGAACCGAACTTGAGCAGGAGGTCATGGAAATCTCCACCAAGACAATGGAGCGTATCGGCCAGGAGTTGCATGATGACCTCTGTCAGTATCTGCTGGGAATCAGTCTACTTGCATCCTCTGCAAAACAGCAGTTTGAAAGCAACCAAGGATTGCAGGCGGAAAGCCTGGCCCAGATCAGCGACCATCTGAGCAAGGCGATTGGTAAGATAAAGACCATCAGTCGTGGGCTTATGCCCATGGAGATGGAACCAAGCAGTTTTCTTGAGCGTTTGGAAGCATTGGTTGCAGACAATCTGCGCCTGGTATCCATTGACATCGATGTCAATGTTGATCCATCCTTCTCCATTCAGGATCGTACCCGTGAGTTGAACATCTTCCGTATTGTACAGGAAGCGCTTACCAATGCAATCAAGCACTCGAAGGCGAACCATATTGAGATATCCTCCTCGAAGCGTACGTCTGTAGATGGCTCAACCATCTTCTCCCTGGAGGTCCGCGATGATGGCACTGGCCTGCCGGAGCGAATACAAGGGGAAGGACTGGGATTGAGGATTATGCAGAACCGATGCACCATGGCAAATGCCAATCTCTCCATCGAAAGTGATGACGAGGGAACTATCGTAAAGATAGAATTCAAGGAGTAGGGAATGAACCAGCGTGTCAGGTTTCTCATAGTTGATGATCATCCACTGTTTCGCCAAGGGTTGGTAAGTGTCATAGAAAATGTGCGTACCTACCAGGTTGTCGCCCAGGCAACCACCATCAGCGAGGCTCTCTCTGCTGTGGAAGAGCAGGATGTGGATGTTGCGCTCATCGATATATCCCTGCAACAGGAAAATGGCCTGGAGCTGGTGAAAACGCTCAAGGCGGGCAATCCAGCTGTACTCTCCATCGTTGTCTCCATGTATGATGAATTGATCTACGCCTCCACTGCACTCAAGGCTGGTGCACGTGGGTATGTCATGAAGCAAGAAGCAGCCTCCTCCCTCTTGAAGGCGATCGAGACAGTACTCAAGGGAAAGGTATATCTCTCTTCTGATATGCGAGAGAGGATGCTCGATACCATGCTTCTGCAGGAGTCAACTCAGGAGACAGATCCTGTGGAATTGCTCAGTATGCGAGAGATGGAGGTGCTGCGCCTCCTCGGGCAGGGTTTCGGGGTATCCGAAATTGCCGGCACGCTCAACCTTTCAGTGAAGACCATCAATGTCTACCGGGACAATATCCGTCATAAGCTTTCCATCAGTGATGCAGGGGCCCTGCGCAAGTTTGCCATCAAGTGGGTGAAAAGCAACGAACGTTGATTGGTCTAGGACGTTTGTCCTAGGCAATTTCAAGACAAAAGCCCAGTGGCAGTTCAGTATTCGCTCCCCTAGCATAAGGATTGTAGGGCTGTCTAGTCAGTACAGGCGTTGTACGATGAATAGGGCCCTAAGCAAGTCTCGATCATATGTCAGTCTGACATATACAAGTTAAGGAGGAATCTGTATGAAACGGAACATGCGTATTATTATCAGCTTATTGCTGATCTGTTGCATGAGTCTCTCACTGTTTGCTGCAGGCCAGGCAGAAGCAGCAAAGCCCGCTCGCAAGGTAATCAACCTGTGGAGCTTCACCGACGAAGTACCCAAGATGTTGGAGAAGTACAAAGAGCTCAATCCTGATTTCGATTATGAGATCAATACCACCATCATCGCAACCACCGATGGTGCCTATCAGCCAGCTCTTGACCAGGCATTGGCCAGCAGTGGAGAGAATGCTCCTGACATCTACTGTGCTGAGTCTGCATTTGTCCTCAAGTACACCCAGGGCGATGCCGCTCATTTTGCAGCTCCCTACAAGGATCTGGGAATTGATGTGAACGCAAAGCTCAAGGAAGCTGACATTGCACAGTACACCGTTGACATCGGGACAAATCCTGATGGCGATCTGGTTGGTCTTGGCTACCAGGCTACCGGTGGTGCATTCATCTATCGCCGCTCAATCGCAAAGGACGTCTGGGGAACTGACGATCCTGCGGTAATCACCAGCAAAGTCGGTCCCGGCTGGGACAAGTTCTTCAAGGCTGCAGCTGATTTGAAGGCAAAAGGCTATGGAATCATCAGTGGTGATGGAGACATCTGGCATGCCATCGAAGGCAGCAGTGATAAGGGCTGGATTGTAGACGGAAAGCTCTACATTGATCCCGATCGTGAAGCATTCCTTGATGTAGCAAAAATGCTCATTGACAAGGGCTACCACAATGATACCCGTGACTGGACTGATGCATGGTTTGCTGACATGAAAGACGCCGGCGACAAGCAGATCTTCGGTTTCTTTGGCCCGGCATGGTTGATCAACTACGTCATGGCTGGAAACAGCGGTGGTTCAAAGCCCGGCGAAGGCACCTATGGTGATTGGGCAGTCTGTGAACCTCCTGTTGGATTCTTCTGGGGTGGCACTTGGGTGCTCGCCAACAACAACAGCCCTGTCAAGGACGCTGTTGGTGACATCATCGAGTGGATTACGCTTGACAGCTCCAATACCGGATTGCAGTACTACTGGGCAAACGGAACCCTCAACGGTCCTGGTGGAACCAAGGATACTGTTGCCTCCGGTACGGTCATGAGCAAGAGTGACGGCACCTTGGACTTCCTCGGTGGACAGGATATGTTCGACGTATTCGTTCCCGCCGGCAAGTTTGCTACCGGTAAGAACAAGACCCAGTATGATGAGACCATCAACATATACTGGCGTGATCAGGTCCGCGAATACAGCTATGGCAACAAGAGCCGCAGCCAGGCAATCGCAGACTTCAAGCAGCAGGTTGCTGACAACCTCGCCATCGACGTTGATTAATGGATCAATGGTTGCCAGGTGTGGGGATATCCCTGCACCTGGCTTGCTTTGCTCCAAGCATCGCAGGGAAGATATCGGTCGATGCACGGTGAATTTTTCTGGAGGACTTGCTCATGCGCAAAAACAACATCAGCTATGCTAAGTACGGATATCTGTTTTCCATCCCTTTCGTGCTTGCCTTTTTACTTTTCAATCTATATCCGACGATCTACACCATTATTATTGGGTTTACCGACCTCAGGGGACTGGGTCGTACTACCTTCAAGTTCTTGGAAGATCCGTTCCAGAACTATAAAAGCATCCTGAACAATGCAACTTTCCTAGGGTCTTTGAAGACTACTTTCATTATATGGATTTTCAACTTTATCCCGCAGGTTCTCTTGGCACTCCTGCTTACCGCTTGGTTTACCAATAGACGCCTGAAGGTTAAGGCACAGGGCTTGTTCAAGGTACTGATATATATGCCGAATATCATTACCGCTGCAACCATCGCCATCCTCTTCAATTCATTGACCGGCTATCCCAAAGGACCCATCAATGACTTGTTGATGAAACTCGGAATCCTGGACGCACCGTCGAACTTCCACGTGCAAAGTGGAACTGCCCGTGGTGTAGTATCCTTCATCCAGTTTTGGATGTGGTATGGCCACTCCATGATCATCCTCATCGCAGGGGTGTTGGGTATCAATCCAACGCTCTTTGAGGCAGCAGAGGTGGACGGGGCAACTCCTGCCCAGATCTTTTTCAAGATAACCTTGCCACGACTGAAAACAATTTTGCTGTATGTTCTGGTAACCGGCCTTATCGGCGGTATCCAGATGTTCGATATCCCGCGCCTCTACCTCTGGGGAGGTCCGGACAATGCAACACTTACCTCGAGTGTATTCATCTACAACCAAGCCTTCGCGGGAAGCTATCTCTACAACCGAGCATCGGCAGCAAGCATGATAGTCTTCATCATCATCCTGGTTCTCTCAGGCATCATGTTCTATTCCATGCGTGACAGGGCTGAGATCAAACTCAGAAAATTCGAAAAGAATCGGCTGAAGGAAGAAAAGAGGATGGGGGCAGTACGATGAGAGGAATGAGAGCAACAACCAACCTGAAAAAGACAGGAATCTATATTGTATGTATTTTCTTGGCTCTTATGAGCATTTTCCCCTTCTGGGTGATGTTCATGAATGCAACACGAAGCACCTATGAGATTCAGCAGAGTTCCATTGGTCTAGTACCTTCCAAGTTCTTGATGAGTAACTGGGAGATTCTGCAGGGCAAGACGTTTGATCCAATCGTTGGGTTCATCAACTCAATGTTCATCAGTACCGGTGCAACGCTTTGTGCAGTATATTTCTCATCACTTACAGCCTTTGCCTTGGTTGCATACAGCTGGAAACTGCGTCAGCCATTCTTCACATTCATCATGGCTGTCATGATGATACCCACCCAGGTCAGTGGTATCGGTTTTTATCAGTTCATGTACCGCATTGGCTGGACCAACAGCCTCTGGCCATTGATCCTCCCTGCAACAGCAACTCCTGCGATGGTGTTCTTCATGCGGCAGTATCTGATGGCCTCCCTCTCTCTGGATATAGTTGACTCAGCGAGAATAGACGGCTCGAGGGAGTTTCATACGTTCAATAGGATCATTCTTCCCATCATGAAGCCGGCAATGGCAACCCAGGCAATCTTTACCTTTGTATTCAACTGGAACCGATTGTTTGAACCCTTGATTCTGCTTACCGATGGGGACAAGTACACCATGCCCATCATGGTCAGCCTGCTCAGGGGCGATATCTACAAGACTGAGTACGGCGCAGTGTACTTGGGGCTTTCGATGACGGTACTACCCCTTTTCATTGTCTACTTCCTGCTCTCCAAGCACATCATTGCTG
Organism: Sphaerochaeta sp.; assembly: GCA_050252715.1. Lineage (GTDB taxonomy): Bacteria > Spirochaetota > Spirochaetia > Sphaerochaetales > Sphaerochaetaceae > Sphaerochaeta. The sequence goes on from JBFWKK010000018.1 coordinate 16,745, forward strand.
GCGTAGCGCTTGGAGCTTTGAAGGAGTAGCATCACCTAGGATGTTTCGATCCACGAATAAGGAGTTGGTTTGACTATGCAGCAGAATAAGGAACGGGCCTTGGACCTGCTAAGGAAGATGAGTATCGAAGAGAAAGTCTCCCAGTTGGTCTCTGCATGGCTTGAGATTGGAATAGATGGATCACTACACGTGCGTGAGTACGGACAGCATGATCACCGTGGTGGTGATGTGAAGGCTGATGTCCTGGCAAAGGGTATCGGTCAGTTCACCAGACCCTACGGTACCTTGGCAAACGATCCCATAAAGCAAGCCGGGGCGATAAATGCGCTGCAGCACTATCTGGTACATGAGACCAGGTTGGGCATCCCTGCAATGATCCATGAGGAGTGTCTTACCGGTTCCATGATCAAGGGCGCCACCATCTTTCCCTCAGCATTGAACTACGGCAGCACCTGGGATCCTGACTTGGTGGGGCAGGTAGGAAAGGCCATCGGAGATGAGCTCAGGAGCCTGGGTGTCCACCAGGGGCTTGCCCCGGTACTGGATGTAGCACGTGATGCACGCTGGGGAAGATTGGAAGAGACCTACGGGGAAGACCCCTATCTTGCCGGCGTGATGGGTATTGGGTATGTGAAGGGTTTGCAGGGGCAAAAACGTACTCCTCTTGCAACACTCAAGCACTTTGTCGGACATTCTGCCAGTGAAGGAGGCAGAAATCACGCGCCGGTACATATTGGGCCCACTGAACTCCGCAACACCTTTGCATTGCCGTTCGAGATGGTTGTTCGTCATGCCCATCCGGGCTCGGTGATGCCCGCCTATCATGATATTGATGGGGTTCCCTGTACCAGCAATCGCGCTCTGGTGACTGACCTGCTCAAGCAGCAGTGGGGCTTTGATGGCCTGGTAGTTGCTGACTATGAAGCTGTAGTTCAGCTCCTGCATGACCATCGAGTAGCCAGTGATATGGCTGAAGCCGCCGCCTTGGCCTTCAATGCTGGCATGGATATTGAACTTCCTGGATATACTGTGTTCCGAGAAGGCCTCATAGAGGCCCTCTATCGTGGTCTTATAAAGGATGATGCACTTGATGAAGCTGTCCTGCGCGTCTTGGAGGAGAAATTCCGTCAAGGCTTGTTTGAGCACCCCTACATCAAGGAAGATGCCATCACCTTGCGTACAGAAAAAAGCCATGCTCTGGCAAGAGAGGTGGCAGAGAAGTCTCTGGTTCTTCTCAAGAATGATGGAAGTCTCCCACTCAAGGATGTGAAATCCATTGCGCTGATCGGCCCACTTGCAGACCATCCCTATGCAATGTTTGGAGGATATTCTCCCCCAATTCATCTGCAGGGTTCCCATGGACCGGAGGAAACCGTTCCCGACCAAGCCAAGACCATTCGCAGCGCACTTGCTGAGGTGTTGAAAGACACCGAGATGGTATTTGAGCCTGGATGCATGCTCTATGAGAGCAAGGTGGAAAAGGCCATCTTCTTCCCTGGTGATGTCCCCGAGGATGGAGAGGGTGCTCATGAGCTGAGCAAGGATACCCAGGGTATAGCGAAGGCGGTTGCAGCTGCATCCAGAGCGGATGTCACGGTCTTGGTTGTTGGCGATATTGCTGGTCTCTTTAGACAAGGTACCGTTGGAGAGGGTTCTGATGCAGACAGTCTGGAGTTGCCGGGAGTACAGGAGCAACTCTTGGATGCAGTACTGGAGACAGGTAAGCCTGTGATTGTGGTTCTGGTCAGTGGAAGACCCTATACCATGGAACGTGCCGTGCATAAGGCACGTGCAATCCTCGCAACCTGGCTTCCCGGAGAAGGGGGGGGAGAGGCCATTGCCCGTACCTTGGTTGGGTTGAACAACCCGGGAGGAAAGACCACGCTCTCATTTCCCAAGAGTGCCGGTTCTATGCCCTATGCCTACAACCACTTCAAGAAAGCTGGAGGACTCAAGGTGCAACCTCAGTTCGGAGCCTTGTATCCTTTTGGGCATGGTCTGAGCTATACCACATTCAGCTGGGACGATTTTGAGATCGACAGCCCGATGATCCAATGTGATGAGGAGATCCGCTTCTCCCTGACTGTCAAGAATACAGGCAAGATTCCTGGGGAAGAGGTGGTGCAGGTCTACCTGCAGGACAAGGTTGCCTCCATCGTACGGCCGGTACAGGAGTTGAAGGCCTTCAAGAGAGTCTCTTTGGAGGCTGGGCAGAAAAAGCGTATTTCCTTCACCATTCCCGCAGATGTGCTCTCATTCGTTGGTAGTGACCAGAGGAGGGTCTTGGAGTGTGGTTCCTTTACTCTTCAGGTTGGCTCAAGTAGTGCTTCCATCATCTTCAGTGAGGATATTGCTGTACTCGGTCAGTCAAAGATATTCCCAAGAGATTGGCGTTGCCTCTCATCTGTTTCAGTAACGGATTGTACATAGTTTCTTTTTTACCTCCACGTTCGGCAACGTACTCATCATTCCCTGCTGATGGGTACGTTGCCACCTTTGTTTTTTGCTGAAGGGTAATCTTGCAATTCTGGGTAGGTGGACTATCATGAAACCTGAGGTGCCACGATGAATATGATGCGAGATGCCTACTATGCTGGGTCCTGGTATCCCAAGGATCCAAAGGCGTTGCGAAATTTGGTTGCAGAGGCATTGCTTCAGACCAAGGAACAAAAACACTATCAGAAAGGGCCCTATCGATTTGCTGTGCTTCCCCATGCTGGGTTGTTCTATGCAAGTACGGGGATTGCACCCTTTTTCACTGATGGCCTTCAGGGAGTTGAGAGAATTTTGGTTATCAGTCCCAGCCACTATACCAATCTGCCGGATAATCTTCTGGTAAGTGCTCCCCTGGCAGGGTGTAGGACTCCACTTGGTGATATACCCTCCTTTTCGCTTAAGAATGCAGAGGATTCATGGTTTTCTGCCATCCAGAGTGAGCATGCCCTGGAGATGGTACTTCCCTTCATTGCAGAGCAAAACACGCCGGTACAGGTAGCACTTGCCATGATCAGCCACTTCAGTGACGCTGAGGCAATAGAAAAGGTTGCCATTTCCATCTTAAAGGAGCTGGGCAGAGATGCATTGGAGCAAGGAAGAACAGCCATTATTGCCAGCAGTGACTTCACCCACTATGGCCCCCGATTCGGCTACACTCCCTACGGAAACAGAGCTGTCGGCATGGTGAAAGAGGATGACCTCAGCCTGGCTCATCTGCTCAGTGAAGGTCGTGTAGAGGAGGCTTATGCCTTCTGTGCAGCAAAACACTCGACTGTCTGTGGCTATGCTGCAGCTCTATTGGTCTCCTTTCTTGCCAAAAAACTCAAAACAAAGGGGTGGGTAGCCGACTACTACACCTCCCTTGATGTGGCAGCATCACAGGATGCCAATTTTGTTGCCTATTCAACAATTCTTTGGAGGTAGGAGATGGAACGATTTGAACAGAAAACGCTCTTGGCCCTCGCCAGGGAAGCAATTGAGAGTACGCTCACCCATCATGAGACCCCCCTCTATGATCGTCTGAAGAAGGAAGATCGGCCTCCCTACTGTCACGAGTCAGGGTGTTTTGTTACCCTCCATTCCAGGGATGGGGCGTTGCGTGGATGCATTGGAAATCTTTGGGGGAGGGGCCCGCTCTGGCAGGAGGTTCCCAAGCTTGCACGGGAATCTGCCTTCAGTGATCCCCGGTTTCATCCTCTCAAGGCAGAGGAGCTGGAACAGGTAGTCCTGGAGATCTCGTTGCTGAGCAGAATGCAGGCAATCGATGACTGGAGGGACATCAAACTTGGAACAGATGGAGTTCTGCTTACCCATGGATACCACCGATCGGTATTTCTTCCCCAGGTAGCAGTTGAGCAGGGTTGGGACCTGAGAACCATGCTCAGCCAACTCTGCCGGAAAGCAGGATTGGATGGTGATGCCTATAACGACAAAGCATGCCACTTTGAGGTGTTTCAAGCTGAAGTATTCAAAGAGGATGCAATGTGAAAAAAACTGATACCATCACCTGCGATTTCTGCTACAGGCACTGCCATCTCTCTGATGGACAGGTAGGAGTTTGTGCCGTGAGGGAACGCTCGGGGGATGTACTGTTTACCCACAATTATGGATCCTTGGTTGCCATTGCAGTGGACCCAGTGGAGAAGAAGCCCTTGTACCACTATCTTCCAGGGACCAATACCTTCTCCATTGCCATGTTTGGTTGCAATCTGAGGTGCACCTTTTGCCAGAACTACACCATCAGCCAGAAGGAGTGGGAGGGGTCAGCTAAACACACCTATATGACAGCACAGCAGGTGGTGCAACAAGCGCAAGACCACCACTGTCCCTCCATCAGTTTTACCTATAGCGAGCCTCTTGTTTGGCAGGACTATATGCTGGAGGTAGCACATAGGGCCAAGAGTGAAGGATTGAAGACCATCATGGTAAGCAACGGGACCTTCAGTGAGGAAGCGCTCAATCGGGCCATGGGGGTCATTGATGCATTCAACATTGACATCAAGGGTGATGAACAGTTCTATCGACACTATTGTGGGGGAAGTGGGGTGCCGGTGTGGCAGGCCATCAGGCAGATAGCCGCAAGCAATGCTCATTTGGAGATTACCACCATGGTAATGGAGGGAGTTCATACTCTGGCCATGATCAAGGAAATTGGTGAAAAGCTTTCTGGAATGGGAGTCAAAGTGTGGCATCTCAGCCGGTATTTTCCTCACTACAAAGAACATCGTAGGGCAACCAGCGAACACTTTCTTGAGATGGCGATCACAACGGCGAGAACATGCAAGATACCTTTCATCTATCCCGGAAATTCATCACTGGAGCAGAACACCTATTGTCCCCACTGTGGTGAGCTTCTGATCAGTCGTTCCTTGATTCAGATCAACAACTCCATCAAAGAGGGTCGTTGTCCATCCTGTGGATTCCCTATCTACGGTTGTCATCAATACATGGTTGCCACACAGGCTTCCCCGCTATAGTATTGGTCCCATGGAAGAATCAATGAATGGGCTCTATGTAGAGCGTGCGCGTACCTTCAGGGAGAAGGGATACAACTGTGCGCAGGCAGTGGCCTGCAGCTTTGCCGATGTAGTGAATATGGATGAGAAAACCCTCTTCATCATGAGCGAAGCGTTCGGAGGGGGTATGGGCGGCCATAAGGCAACCTGCGGGGCGGTCAGTGGGGCTGTGCTGATTATCAGCATCTTAGTGAGCAAGGGGAGCGTGGAAGCAGCAACAAAGGAGGATTCCTACCGATATGCCAGTGCAGTGGTAGATGGGTTTATCCAGCAGAATGGAACCCTCATTTGCAGTGAGCTCAGAGGGGAAGAGACAGGCGTTGTGTTGCGAAATTGTGATCTTTGTGTTGAAGATGCTGTAGTTTTGTTGCAGAAACGGTTGCATAAATTATAAAATCTTCGTATTTCTTATAATATATCCTTAAGTTATAAGACATATTTACAATTATGTCTAAATATTGTTGCATAGGTATTGCACAAGTGCAACATTTTCGCTATCGTACGCCTATGCAAACAACCCAGAAAAACCGTGTGGCTGTGCTGCTGGGCAGCGAACATGATGCACCGTTGGTAGAAGGGACCTTCACGGTCTTGCGAGAACTTGAGATTCCCTTTGAAGCTCGCATTCTCTCAGCACATAGAAGCAGCGAATCAACCATCGCCTTTGCAGAGCATGCAAGTGAGCTTGGTTTTGCGGTATTGATTGCAGCTGCCGGAAAGGCAGCCCACCTTGCAGGGGTGCTGGCAAGTAGAACCCTGCTGCCGGTGATAGGCATTCCCCTTTCTGCTTCCCTTGGTGGTATGGATGCCCTGCTCTCCACCGTGCAGATGCCCAGTGGGTATCCCGTTGCTACCGTGGCAATAGATGGGGGTGTCAATGCTGCACTGCTTGCAGCCCAGATCATCGCCATTGGCGATGAAGTGCTTGCTTCACGATTGGCCGAACGAAGGAGAGAGATGGCTGAGCGTGTAGATGAGGCCGATAGACGATTTCAAAAGAGCTTTGCCGTGAGTCGGTAAGGCTCTTTTTTGATTATGCAAGAAGAGAGGACATCAATGCAAAAGCGTACCATGCTCTACGAAGGGAAGGCGAAACGGGTATATGAAACAGATGACAAGGATGTATACATCGTTTCCTACAAGGATGATGCAACGGCATTCAATGGCAAGAAACGGGGTTCCATCCTTGGTAAGGGTGGGGTGAACAACCAGGTCACCAATCATCTGATGCAACTGCTTGAGAGAGAAGGTGTACCTACCCACTATCTGTATCAGATCTCTGATACAGAGACGGCAGTGAAAGCGGTTAAGATCATTCCCCTGGAGGTGATTGTGCGCAATATTGCTGCAGGGTCTCTTTCAACCCGACTGGGGTTGGAGGAAGGAACGAAGCTCTCTGTTCCCGTTCTCGAGTTTTGCTACAAGCGTGATGACCTAGGGGATCCCATGGTGAACAGCTATCACATCAAGGCACTGGCCTTGGCAACTGATGAACAGATTGCTCAGATTAGCGGGTATGCCTTGCGCGTCAATGCTATTCTTTGCTCCTATCTTGAGGATCTGGGTATAACACTTGTTGACTTCAAACTGGAGTTTGGGATGACAGCGGATGGACAGTTGCTTCTCAGCGATGAGATCTCTCCCGATACCTGCCGATTCTGGGACACGAAGACCAATCGTAAGTTGGACAAGGACCGTTTCAGACGTGACCTTGGGGATGTGGAGGCTGCCTACCAGGAGATACTGGTACGCCTGATGGGGGATGCCTGATGGGATCCCTCAAGGAAGCATGCGGAGTCTTTGGCATCTTCAGTCCACAAGCTGGTGATGTCAGTCAAGCTTGCTACAAAGCACTCTATGCCCTGCAGCACCGCGGGCAAGAGGGTTGTGGCATCGCTTTCAATACGGATGGGGTTCTCAGTGTGACCAAGGATGTAGGCCTGGTCGGCGAAGTGTTCGACAGGCCACCCCTTCACGCTGATGGCTGTACAAGGATGGCCATCGCCCATACACGCTATGGCACCAGTGGAGAAGGAAGCCCCGAGAATGTCCAGCCACTGGTTTTTCACCACATGTTGGGTAGTCTTGCCCTTGCCCATAACGGCAACCTTACCAATGATGCAAAGTTGCGTAACTCCTTGGAGCTCAAGGGCTCCTTGTTTCACTCCTCCAGTGACACAGAGATCATGGCCCATGTTCTTACCGGTCACAGACTGCATACCTCCACTCTGGAGGAGGCTGTCGTAAAGATGATGGGAGAAGTAGAGGGGGCTTATTCCATGTTGGTGATGAGTGAGGATTCCCTCATCGCCATCAGGGACCCCTATGGTTTTAGACCCCTCTGCCTTGGGAAAATGGAAGATGGGTATGTATTTGCCAGTGAGAGTTGTGCGCTCGATGCAGTTGGGGCACAGTTCATCAGGGATATCGACCCCGGTGAGGTCTGCATAATTGATGGCAACACTGGCACGATTCACTCAAATAGAACGTATTGTGGCACCAAACCAAGTAGCCTCTGCGTTTTTGAACTCATCTATTTTGCTCGTCCTGACAGTGTGATAGACACGATCAGCGTCCACGAGGCTCGGATTCGTAGTGGTGCATTTCTTGCTCTGGAACACCCAGCCCAGGCGGATGTGGTGATCGGGGTGCCTGACAGCGGAATCGATGCTGCCATTGGATACGCAAGGCAGTCCGGTATTCCCTACGGTATCGGTTTTATCAAGAACAAATATATCGGTCGAACCTTCATCCAGCCTAGGCAAGGCGAGCGAGAGAGTACCGTGAGGATCAAGCTGAACCCGATTAGTTCCACCGTTCGAGGCAAGCGTGTGGTTCTCATTGATGATTCCATCGTACGGGGAACCACCAGCAAGAGGATAGTTCACCTGCTCAGGGAAGCTGGGGCAAAGGAGGTGCATCTGCGCTCTTCTGCTCCCCCTTTCCTGTTCCCCTGCTATTACGGGACCGATATCGACTCAAAGGATGACCTGTTTGCTTGCAGGCATGATCATGCGGCTATGGAGAAAATACTGGCAGTGGACTCCCTTGGTTTCCTTACCACTGATCAGGTTGTGAAGCTTTCTGACCATCCGGGCATTGGATTTTGTCGAGCATGTTTTACCGGCGAATATCCGTGTTCGAGAGCACAATAGGAGCTGACGATGCACACAGAGAGATATGCTGAATCTGGAGTTGACGTAGAACGGGGATACAAGGCCGTGGAACTTATGAAGCGCCATGTGGCTTCAACCATGATCAATGGCGTTTGTTCAGGCATTGGAGGGTTTTCAGGCCAGTATGAGGTGGAATTGGCAGAGACCCCCCATCCGGTGCTGGTATGTGGTACCGACGGGGTGGGTACCAAGCTCAAGATTGCTTTTGCCCTCGACCGACACGATACCGTCGGTATTGATTGTGTGGCAATGTGCGTCAACGATGTAATATGCTGTGGTGCAAAGCCCAAGCTCTTTCTTGATTACATTGCCTTGGGTTTGCTTGCCCCTCTGAAAGTTGAGCAGATTGTAAAGGGCATTTCCAAAGGGTGCAGACAAGCCGGATGTGCGCTCATCGGCGGAGAGACGGCTGAAATGCCGGGTTTCTATCAGGAAGGTGAATACGATCTTGCTGGTTTCTGTGTGGCCGTTGGAGAAAAACAGCGACTCTTTGATTCCTCCTCCCTGCAGAAGGGGGATCTCTTGCTTGCCTTGCCTTCCTCAGGGGTGCACTCCAATGGTTTTTCCCTGGTGAGAAAGGTGTTTTCCATAGATGGGAATCCCTCCCAGCTTTTTCACTGGTATGATGAACTTGGTTGTACGCTTGGAGAGGAGTTGCTGACCCCCACCCGTATCTATGTGCATGAAGTGCTGACATTGGCCGAGCATATCACCATCAAAGGAGCAAGTCACATTACTGGGGGAGGATTCTATGAGAACATTCCCCGAATGCTTGGTCCCGGTCTCGGGGTGGAGATACCCAGAACCAACCTCACGGATATCCCCATCTTCTCTCTGATTGCACGGGTCGGTTCCCTCGAAGAGGAGACAATGTTTTCTGTGTTCAATATGGGGGTGGGCATGGTATTGGCAATTGCAAAGGAAGATGTAGAGACCGCAATCTCCTTGGTTCCCGAAGCGTTTATTCTCGGTGAGGTAACCGACTCTGGCAAGGTGGTTCTCTCGTGATCCGAATTGCGGTCTTGGCCAGTGGAGGAGGGACCAACCTTCAATCTCTGCTTGATGCTTCCCATGAGGGAAAACTTCCCCATGGTACAATCGTTCTGGTGGCAAGTGACAAAACGGATGCCTATGCCTTGAAACGAGCAGAGCTCAGGGGGATTCCTTCAGTAGGTCTTGACAAGCGGCAACGCAAGCGGGCAGGGTTTGAGCAAGCGTTACTGGACCTATTGGCCTCATACCGCGTAGAGTTGGTGGTGCTTGCAGGATTCTTGACCATTCTCAGCGGAGATGTGATCAAGGCATATGAAGGGAGAATTCTCAACATCCACCCCTCCCTGATACCCAGTTTCTGTGGAAAAGGGTATTATGGGAGACGCGTGCACGAGGCCGCCTTACAGCGGGGGGTGAAGATCAGCGGAGCCACCGTTCATCTCGTCACCGAAGAGGCTGATGCAGGTCCGATCATTGCCCAAAGAGCGTTGGATGTATTGCCGGATGATACGCCTGAGTCTCTGGCATCACGAATTCTGCAGACCATTGAGTGGAAATTGCTTCCCGAGGCAGTGGAGCACGTTTGTCAGGTATTGGAGCAGAGTATGGATTTGAAAACAGCACTACAAGCACAGCGGTATCCAGGACGAGGTATTCTCTGTGGAGTAAATGATGAGGGAAGGAGCATTGTTGCTTACTTCATCACCGCACGCAGCAGTCACAGCAAGAATCGCCGTCTGGTTTCTGAAGGAGGTGTAGTGCGAACCGAAGCAATCGATGAACGTCTTGTCACAGATCCCTCTCTTATCATCTATCGAGCAATGGACACCTACAAGAGGCAACTGGTGGTCGCCAACGGTGACCACAGTGATACCATTCTTGCAGCCCTTGTGGAGGGAAAACAGATGGAAGAAGCTCTCAAGGATCGCAGCTATGAGCCTGATAAGCCAGCATACACCAGCCGTATCAGCGCAGTGGTGGAACTAGCTCAGAAGGGGGGGTACACCCTCTCCATTTTGAGGCGTAGAAAAGGGGAGTGTGAGCGTGCATATTTTCCGTATCCCAATCCTATGAAAGGGAAAGGGCACCTGATCCATACCTACCAGGGGGATGGGGAACCGCTTCCCCCATTCCTGGGAAGTCCAAAGGAAGTTGTCTTGCAGGGGAATGGTGCAACCCTGGGCAAGGAGATATGGGGTCTTCTCGATCCTGAATACCGGGTGGCGCTTTGTGTGCGGGAGACAAATCTCTCAACCGGTTCATTTGAGTTGTATTTGATCAATGCAGAGCAAGGGAGGTAGATGGTGGATTATTTGGATTTGAAATACGGGTGCAATCCCAACCAAGGGTCGGCAAGGATACAAGGGGAGGCCGGTCCGCTTCCTCTGGAGGTTCTTTCTGGAAGCCCTGGATACATCAACCTGCTCGATGCATTGAACGGTTGGCAACTGGTCAGCCAGCTCTCCAAGGTAACCGGTCTCTGTGCTGCTGCATCCTTCAAGCATGTCAGTCCAGCAGGCTCTGCCGTTTCCATTCCCTTGGATGAACGTGAGCGTAGGATGTATTTCATCGGTGAGAAGGAGAAACTCTCCCCCCTTGCTACAGCCTATGTGCGTGCCCGTGGTGCTGATCGTATGTCCTCTTTCGGGGATTTTATCAGTCTCAGTGACCACTGTGACCTGGAGTGTGCAAAAATTATCAAGCGTGAAGTCTCAGATGGTGTCATCGCCCCCTCCTACGATCCTCAAGCCCTTGAGCTTCTGAAGAAGAAGAAGGGAGGAGCGTATGTGGTGTTGCAGATTGACCCTGCCTACGAGCCTCCATTGTTGGAGACAAGAAGCGTATTTGGAATTACCTTTATCCAGGAGCGCAACAGGGTGACTCTCGATGAATCGGTATTGCAACCAATTGTCACAGAGAACCAGAGTCTGAGTGAAGAGGCAAAGTTGGATCTGCTTGTAGCACTCAATACCCTCAAGTACACCCAGTCCAATTCAGTTTGCTATGCAAAGCGTGGACAGACCATAGGGGTTGCTTCTGGACAGCAGTCAAGGATTCACTGTACGAGATTATCTGGTGAGAAGGCTGACACGTGGCATCTGAGGCAAATGGATGAGGTGTTGGATCTTCCCTTTCTTCCAACCCTGAGCCGGAATGAGAAGGACAATGCAGTGGAAGCGTACTTACGCTCTGAGATCAAGGATCCCCTGCAGTACTTCAGTGAAGCTGTACCTCCTCTCACCGATTCCCAAAAACGGAATCTGTTGGCATCTGTTGGTGGGGTCAGCCTTGCAAGTGATGCATTTTTCCCGTTTAGGGATAATATCGATAGGGCAGTACAGAGCGGTGTCTCCTATATCGTACAAAGTGGGGGTTCCCTCAGGGATGGCAAGGTAATCGAGGCATGCAACGAGCATGGAATCCTGATGGTATGCAACGCCATCCGTCTCTTCCACCACTAGGGTATGCGAATCCTCATTGTCGGTTCGGGCGGCCGTGAACATGCCTTATCTGTAGCCATTGCAAGAAGTAAGCAGCCATCGACATTGTTTTGTATTGGAGAGAATGCAGGTATTGCTGAAATTGCGTCCATGGTTTCAATTCCCCTCTCTGATCATGAGGGAATCCTCTTGTATGCAAAGAAGCAGGCGATTGAGTTTGCTGTGATCGGCCCTGATGAGGCCTTGGTACAAGGACTTGCTGATGTCTTTGAGAATGCTGGAATTCCCTGTTTTGGGCCCAGTAAACGAGCAAGCCAATTGGAAGGAAGCAAATCCTATGCGAAGGCGTTCATGGTACGCAACCATATTCCTACTCCATCCTATACCACATGCACTACGTACGAGGCAGCTCTTGCAGCTCTCTCTCAATGTTCGTTTCCCGTTGTAATCAAGGCAGATGGTCTAGCTCTCGGAAAGGGCGTGGTCATAGCACAGGACCATCATGAAGCTGAAGATGCGCTCAAGGCTATGATGGTCGACAAGATTTTTGCCTCCAGCGGAGAGACTGTGGTCATTGAGGAGTTTGTATCAGGCGAGGAAGTCTCCCTTTTGGTCCTCAGTGATGGGACTGTAGCGAAGCCATTGGTCAGTTGCATGGATCATAAGCGTGCCTACGATGGGGACCAGGGACCAAATACCGGAGGTATGGGTGTCATTGCTCCAAACCCGTTCTATACGGAAGCGGTAGCTTCCCAGTGCATGCAGAGCATTGTGATGCCTACCATAGAATCTCTCAAGAGAGAAGGCAGTCCCTTTGTGGGCTGTCTCTTTTTTGGCCTGATGCTTACACCAGATGGTCCGGTGGTAATTGAGTACAACTGTAGATTCGGCGATCCTGAGGCCCAAGTAGCCCTATCCCTTATCGAGGGGGATGTCCTGAGTCTCCTGCTCTCCTGTCGATATGGGACATTGGCTAGTGAGACGGTCATTTGCAAAGAAGGCTCTGCCTGTTCGGTTACCCTGGCAAGTGGTGGGTACCCACATGCCTATGAGAGAGGCAAGATCATAACCATCGATCCTCTTGCATCTTCTGTCTTTCTGTTCCATGGAGGGACAAGAAAGACTGATACAGGTGTTCTGGTGACCAATGGGGGACGGGTCATGCATGTTCTGGGAGTTGGAATGTGCCTGCAGGATGCCATAGAGAGTGCCTATCGTGGTGTTGGTGCTGTCTCTTTTGAAGGCAAACAGTATCGAAGGGATATCGGAAAGAAGGCTTTACAAGGGGTGTAGTATGGTCAATCGTGTGTACGTGACTCGTAAGCGTGGGTTTCGCCAGAGAGAGGATGCCCTGAAGGCAGAACTGGAGCAGTATCTTGGAATAAGCACCTTGCAGTCGATCCGTATCTACTATCGCTACGATATTGAACATCTGGATGATGCTTCATGCCAGTTGCTCTGTGAGCGTGTCCTGCGTTTACCCGGTAGAGATGAGATTGTCAGCGAAATACCTCCCTGTTCGTGGGTGCTGGGTGTACAGATGCATGATGGACAGTTTGACCAGAGAGCTGAGGCAGTGAGCCTTGCATTGCGCCTGTTGTCCAGAGGACATGCAGATGCCCTTATTCGCTGTGCAACCTGCTATGCCATGAAAGGCACCTTCACAGATGAGGAAAGAGCAAAGGTACGTCGTTACCTTATAAACCCGGTAGAGGCAAGGGAGACTGATCAGGTCATTCCCCTGAGTTTGAGTCTGGGCGTGTGCGACCCACCGTTTCCTCCAGCGTTGGAAGGGTTCTGTGCCCTCTCTGATTACAAGGAAGCATTGGCCCGGTATCAGCTGGTGATGGACGAGGCTGACCTGAGGCTTGTCCAATCTCATTTTCAGTCCATCAACCGGGAACCTACCTCGACAGAGCTCAGAGTCATCGATACCTATTGGTCTGATCACTGCAGACATACCACCTTCCTGACCCATCTTGATTCCATAACCATAGCTGATAGTGAAATAGCTGCCACCTTCGCTGCATATCAAGAGGCAAGAAAAGAGCTTGGAGGCGATGATCCGATGAGCCTGATGGATCTGGCCACCATAGGAGCCAGAGTTCTCAGAAAACGAGGACTCCTTGATCGGCTTGATGTATCCGGGGAGATCAATGCCTGTTCTCTGCGTATCATGGTAGATACTCCAGGGGGGAAGGAACCCTACCTGCTGCAGTTCAAGAATGAGACACACAACCATCCTACTGAGATAGAACCGTTCGGAGGTGCTGCTACCTGTATTGGTGGGGCCATCAGAGATCCACTCTCGGGTAGAGCCTACGTGTATCAGGCAATGCGGATATCCGGCAGTGCGGATCCACGAACACCAATCTGTGAGACTATGGATGGCAAGCTTCCCCAGCGAACCATCGCCCAGCGTTCCAGCCAGGGGTACAGTTCCTATGGCAATCAGATAGGGATTGCAACCTCACTGGTGGAAGAGATTTACCACCGGGCATTCCTTGCAAAGCATATGGAACTTGGCTTTGTCATGGGTTGTGTTCCGCAAGCCTTCCTCAAGCGTGAAGAACCTGCTCCAGGAGATGTGGTCATCCTCGTTGGGGGGAGAACAGGAAGAGACGGGTGTGGTGGGGCCACCGGATCCTCCAGGGAGCATGATACACGTTCCCTGGAGTCCTGTGGGGCAGAGGTTCAGAAGGGGAATGCTCCTGAGGAACGGAAGCTCCAGAGACTGATGAGAAACCCAGAAGCCACCAGAATGATCAAGCGATGCAATGATTTTGGTGCGGGAGGGGTGAGTGTGGCAATCGGGGAACTTGCCCCGGGGCTCATGATCGACCTGGATGCAATACCGGTGAAGTATGCGGGTTTGGATGGAACAGAGCGAGCCATCAGTGAGAGTCAGGAGCGGATGGCCATGGTAGTGGAATCTTGTGACGCTGCTGCCTTCATAGCCTTCGCCCAGGAGGAGAACCTTGAAGCCACCATAGTGGCAGTCGTAACGGAAACCCCGCGTCTCCAGATGTGCTATCAGGGATCGGTTTTGGTAGACCTGGATAGAACACTCTTGGACAGCAATGGTGCAGCCAAACATGCATCTGTCCTCATTCCAGCGTTGGATACGCCCAAAAGAGAGGGATCTTCCCACTTTGATACGGAGACCTTCTTGAGCCTATTGGGAGATCTGAATGTGGCAAGCAAGCAACCTTTGGCTCAACGATTCGACAGCACCATTGGGGCCACAACCATGCACTTCCCGTTTGGAGGAAGATACCAGAGAACCCCTTGTCAGTGCATTGCATCCACCATCCCCCTGAGAGAGGGAAGCAGTACAACGGCAACGCTTGCCTCCTGGGGGTATGATCCCTTCCTGATGAGCGAGAACCCCTATTGGGGTGCCTTTTGGGCAGTGGTTCACTCCTTGGCAAAGGTTGTAGCCAGCGGAGGTAAGCTGAAGGAGAGCTATCTTACCTTTCAGGAGTACTTTGGGAGGGTGGAATCCGATCCGCTGCGTTGGGGTATTCCGTTTGCTGCCCTCCTGGGGGCATTCAAGGCGCAGATGCTTTTCAAGGTGGCTGCGATTGGGGGCAAGGACTCCATGAGTGGCACCTTCCTTGACTTGGACGTTCCTCCTACCTTGGTAAGTTTTGCAGTTTCCTTGACCGAGACCCCTAATTTGGTATCTCCTGAATTCAAGCAGAGCAATTCTCATCTTGTGCTGCTCTCCTGTGAAAAGGAGGAGGACCTTCCTTCCCTGTTCCAAAAAGTGGAGGAATCGAAGGCACTCAGTGTCTATGCCTTGGGGTATGGAGGGATTGCCGAGGCAGTTTCCAAAATGGCGGTGGGAAACAGGATTGGGTGTGAACTGTTCACTGATTTGGATGTTACCAAAAAACGGTATGGGTCATTTCTGCTTGAGTTGTCTTCTTCTGCAAGTATCATCGGAAAACCCATAGGGCGAACCACTGCTGCCGATCAGATCAAGTTCCCTTCTTTTAGCATGAGTATCGCCAAGGTTGAGCAACTCTTGCTGGAACCTCTCTCATCAGTCTATGGCTCACTTGCTCCCCTGAGAAGTGAAGAGAGAATCCCACTCTTGCAGTATGGCAAGCGCAGTATACGGCGATCGCGCCATCCAAGAGCCAAGCCACGGGTTCTTCTGCCGGTCTTTGAAGGTACCAATTGCGAATATGACAGTTTGAGAGCCTGGAGAATGTGTGGAGCAGAGCCGACAATCCTGGTGATCAATACCCTGGACGCAGAAAGAGTCGAAGAGAGTATCAGAAAATTCAAGGAACTGCTTGGGCAATCGGAGATACTGTTTCTCAGTGGTGGATTCTCCGCAAGTGATGAGCCTGACGGGTCCGGGAAACTGATTGCTACCTTCCTAAGAAATCCGATGGTTCGTGAATCAGTGCATAGACTGCTTGAAGAGCAAGATGGACTGGTTGGTGGTATCTGCAATGGGTTCCAAGCGTTGCTCCAGGTTGGCTTGCTCCCCCACGGCCGCATTACAACACCAGAGGAGGGAGACCCACTGTTGATCGAGAATATCCAGGGCCACCATCTTTCCAGCTTGGTGCGATGCAGGGTCTCTTCGGTCCTCTCTCCTTGGATGGGAGCCTACCAGGTAGGGGATACACAGCTCATTCCCATCAGTCACGGCGAGGGGCGTTTTTATGCGTCGCCGCAAACGCTATGCAATCTCATGGAACACGGACAGATTGCCAGCCAGTATGTCGATGAGGATGGTTCTCCCCATGCACCCAATGGGTCCCTTTGGGCGATTGAGGGCATCAGCAGTAGGGATGGAAAGGTGTTTGGCAGGATGGCCCATAGTGAGAGAACAGTCATTTCAAATGCTCTCAATACCTCTTCATCTGTCGATGCTGGGTTGTTTTGGGGTGCTGTACGATATTTTTCCACATGATTGTGTCAGATGGTTCCAAAAAGAGGGTCGTTAAGACCCTTTTGTATCATAATGACACGGTTGATCGGGATTCTCTCTCTGAGGGGACGAAGTGATATAAAACGAAAGAGAATGATTAAAGAGTTATAACTTGTTATATTAGAATAAATAAAATTATTTTATTGGTGTAACATGATAAAATTAAAAAAAGTTGGCACGCCTATTGCATTACTATTAGCGTAACAAATGAACACAATGACCACATGGAGGTGTCAACATGAAATATTACGTAACCTACAACCATAACAACCCTGTATCCGACTTCGATTCCCTGTTCAATGACCTGTGGGCAGACTGGGGAACAAATCGCAGCAAGATTCCCCCGGTAGATATCTACGAAACTGAGAAAGCCTATGTCATTGAAGCTGAGCTTGCCGGCTATAAGCAGGATGAGGTACATGTCAATGTTGATAAGCATGTATTGAAGATCAGCAGTGACAAAGAGAGTATGAAGAGTGCGGACGAGAAGCAGAAGAGCTTGGTTCGTGAGCGGTATTTTAGAAAGTTCGAGCGTTCCTTCAGTCTTCCTGAGGATATCGATGAAGGAGCAATTGAAGGTGAATTCGCCGATGGTGTCTTGACCATTACCCTTCCCAAGAAGAAGGAAGTGCTTCCCAAGACCATCGAAGTGAAGATCAAGTAGCGTTCACATCGTATAGCAACAGTATTCCACCCCTTAAATGAGAGCAGCCTGCAGATATCTGCAGGCTGTCTCACGTATATCAGTCAAGGATGATCAGGGCCATGAATACCAGGGTTTCATCTTCCTCGTTGCGGATTGCATGACTTGCTCCGCCACCGGTGATAACCAAGTCCCCTTTTTCTACCACTTTCTCTCCATCTGCCTCGGTGACAATTCCCTTGCCGGCTGTGATCCAGTAGTACTCAGTCTCATGTACATGGTTGTGTTCCCCGATACTGCACCCTTTCTCCAAACGGATTTCAGAAAAGAGTCTGCAGTGGGCTACACTTCCTTCATCTGCCAAAGCTTTGAGTACCACTTGGCCGGTACCTCCACGCATTGCTGTTTTGACGGTTTCTTGCATGTCTGCTACTTTTTTGATCATATTTTCTTCTCCTGTGGATAGTGTGCCAACTCAACCGGAGTTGGGCAAGACGTACTTGACACTTCACATTGATAAAACAATACTAAATACAACGTTAAAATACAGTATTGGTGGTATTTCCCAAGCATATCATACGAGATTGTATCCAGCATCCATGCAGGACTGTTTAGGTATGCCACGATATCATGTTGAGGAGAAGGCATGAACAAAATTCTAGCAAAACAACAACTTTCGAAGGAAGTGTTCAAAATGGAGATCGAAGCCCCTGAGATTGCAGAGGCTCGCAGTCCTGGGCAGTTCATCATCCTGCAGATGGGTGGTGATTTTGGAGAACGCATTCCTCTTACCATAGCCAATGCAGATCCCGTAAAGGGCTCCATTACCTTGATATTCCAGGCGGTGGGAGAAACCACGCATCGTTTGGCATTGTTGGAACCAGGCGAGCATATTGAGAACCTGCTTGGGCCACTGGGTAAACCTACCGATATCAGGCAGTATGGGAAGGTTGTCTGTGTTGGTGGCGGTATTGGTGTCGCGCCCCTGTTCCCGATCGTGGAAGGTATGAAGAAAGCAGGCAATGAGGTCAAGGTCATCATGGGTGCCAGGACCAAGGAACTGCTCATCATGGAAGAGGAAATGCGCGATACAGCTGATGAGGTGATTGTTGTCACCGATGATGGTTCCTATGGAAGGAAAGCTCTGGTCACCGAACCACTGAAGGAGCTCTGTGAAACGTACAAGCCGGATTGTGTGGTCATTATCGGCCCCCCGATCATGATGAAGTTCGCTGCCCTTACGACCAAACCGTATGGCATCCACACGATTGTTTCCCTCAATACCATTATGATAGACGGTACGGGTATGTGCGGCGGTTGCCGCGTTACCATTGGTGGCGAGACAAAGTTTGTATGTGTCGATGGTCCCGAGTTCGATGGGCACCTCGTCGATTGGGACAATATGCTGCTTCGTCTCGGTACCTACAAGGAAGAGGAATCGGAAGCCCACCACCGTTGCCATATTGGATTGCACATCAAAGAAGGGGAGGCCTAGACTCGTATGCATGAAAGCAAAGATACACTTGATTTAGAAGCAAAGAGACTGCTCGATCAGTTGAAAGATACTACCTTGACACCAAGGGATCGTGCAAAGATCCCTCTCCAGGAAATGCCAAGCCAGGCCCCTGATGTTCGTGTCTGCAATATGGAGGAGGTTGCTCTGGGCTACAGCGACAACCAGGTCCGCTTAGAGGCAATGCGCTGTCTGCAGTGCAAAAACCAGCCCTGTATTGCCGGTTGTCCTGTCTCCATCGATATCCCTGCCTTCATTGCTGAGGCAGCAAAGGGCAACTACGGGAAGTCAGTGGAGATTATCAAGGAGAGTAGCCTGCTCCCCTCCATTTGTGGTCGTGTATGTCCCCAGGAGGCACAGTGCCAGAAGTTCTGCACGGTGGGAAAGATGCACAAGGATGTGGAGCAGTCAGTCTCGATTGGACGCATTGAACGCTATGTTGCTGACTATGCCCGGGAGCACGATCTGGAGAAAGTTCCTTCTGTGAAACCTGACAGTGGCCGTAAGGTTGCCGTGGTGGGTTCAGGTCCTGCGAGTATCTCTGCAGCAGCCGACCTGAGAAGGGAAGGTCATACGGTGGTGATGTTTGAAGCCTTGCATAAGGCCGGTGGTGTGTTGGTCTACGGAATTCCAGAGTTCCGCCTCCCCAAGAAGATTGTTGAACATGAGTTGAACAACCTAAGGGAGATGGGCGTTGAGATCAGAACCAACTACCTGGTTGGAAAAACCCGTAAGATCACTGATCTCATGGAACGAGATGGATTTGATGCAGTATTTGTTGGTTCTGGGGCAGGACTGCCGAAATTCCTCGGCATCGAGGGTGAGAACTATGTGGGAGTATTCTCGGCAAATGAGTATCTTACCCGCAGCAACCTCATGAAGGCCTATGCCGTTGGAAAGTCACGAACCCCGCTCTACCACTCCAAGAAGGTTGCGGTCTTTGGGGGTGGAAATGTGGCAATGGATGCGGCAAGAACTGCCAAGAGACTTGGTGCAGAGGAGGTGTATATCGTCTACCGACGTACCGAGGTTGAGATGCCTGCTCGTCGCGAGGAGGTAGCCCATGCGAAGGAAGAAGGCATTAAATTCCTGTTCCTGCACTCTCCCTTGAAGATTACTGCAGATGAGAAGGGTCGGGTCAATGGTGTTGAGTTGATCACCTGTGAGCTTGGTGAAAGCGATGCATCGGGCAGACGTCGTCCTGTTGAAATTCCTGGTACTGAGAAGATCTATGATTTCGATACCGCCATCATTGCCATTGGAAATGATAGCAATCCTCTGATCAAGGCAACCACCGATGGTATTGAAGTCAATCGGAGAGGTAACTTCATTGTCAGCGAGGAGACCTGTGAGACTACCCTCAAGGGTGTCTATGCAGGAGGAGATATTGTTCTTGGTGCTGCAACGGTAATCCTTGCCATGGGGCAGGGTAGGAAGGCAGCAAAGGCAATGAATGCCTATCTTGCCAATCTCTAATACCGATAGGTGAAGGCGGATCTGCAACGGCAGATTCGCCGACTTGATACACCTACTTCCTTTGTGTATAGTGGAGCAGTGGATATTCTCAACGATTGCCAATCGGTGATCTGTCAGCTTTCGTCGAAAGAAAAGACCCAGGCCATCCTGGAAGTGATAGATTCCTGTTCAGTATTTGCTTCTCTGCCAGACCTCGACCGTTTCAAGCGCGGGGTGCTTCGTCGTGAACATATCCAGACTACTGGCATCGGGCACGGGGTTGCAATCGCCCATGGAAAGATCATGGGGATCAGGGAGGTTCATATAGCCTTGGGTATCAGCAGGGAAGGAATTGAGTACGGCAGCAGTGACGGGATGCCGGTCCATCTGCTGTTCGTTATTGCCTCCTCTCCATCCATCCAGATGGAATATCTTGGTGCCTTGAGTGCTATTCTTCGTGGGGTGCGAACCGAAGAGATGCGTGAGCATCTTCTTAGCTTGCAAGAGAACAAGAGTAATGAGGCTTGCCAGCGTTTCCTTTCCATGATGGCAAGCCAAGAGTTTGTCTGGTTCTGTCAGCGTCGTCCCTAGTAAAATATTCCCCCAGCGAGCAAAATGTCTACCTTGCTATCCCACTCATCAGTGGGTAGTTCCTCCACGATTTGGTGCGTACGACAGAGTCCCAAGGTTCTTGCTTCTGGGTACCTCTGCAAGTAGCGGTCATAGTATCCTTTTCCTCTTCCCAGACGAGTCCTCTGTTTCGTGAAAGCCATCGCTGGAACGAGGATGAGACTCTGGCTGTCTGGTTGCACAATGGGGCCACCCTGAGGTTCCTTGATTCCAAGATTTCCTGTATGAAGATCTTCCAGCGATGCAACCTCTCGAAATGACATATGCCCATCTGCCTCCAGCATGGGTAGGGCTAGGCCTTTGTGCTGGAGCGCATCGAGCAGAACAAGGTGGATATTCACTTCAGAGGGGAGCGGGAAGAAGGCAAAGAGGTAGGAAGCATCCTGGTAATAGCTGACTCTGAGCAAGGAGGTGCAGCTTGCCTGGTCTTCTCTTGAGAAGTCTGAGCCCCGTAGACTTCGCTCTCTTCTTATGAGTTCCATTCGCAGCAGCTGCTTTTTGTCCATGTGCTGATTATATCACCAATGAGCCAAGCAAGAGCAAGAGTGTCACTATCCAGAGCAGTATATCTGCCTTGCGATAGGGCAACCTTCTTCGGGGCTTGTCTGGGTCATAGTTGCGTGCTTCCAGGGCAAGTGAGAGATCCTCAGTCTTGTCCAGCAGGAGAAGGAAGATGCTGGTAGAGAGTCCCAATATTGCCTTGTAGGGATTCCTGTTTCTTTCAAGACGGGCCTTTCTTGCTGTACTGACTTCAAGTGATGCGTCAAAGATCATGGGAAGGAGGGTGAGCGTCATTTCAATGTTGCTGGCTACCCTCCAGCCATTGACGAGGGGAAGTTTGTTCAGCATGCTTCCCAGCGACCGTGCAAGGTCATCAGGAGCGGTGCTGTCGGCTAGAAGCATACCGCAGAGGATGATGGAACTGAAATTGAGAAATGCTTTAAGGGTACTCTTCCAGCTACCACTTGCAACGTATTCGCTGATGGCTATCAGCAGCAGCAGTATGAGAAAGAACCGGAGTTCTCTCTGGTACTGTCTGAGGGGAAGTTTCTGAACGATTACTGCGCTTGTTACGGCAACAAACAACAGTGCGGTCCCCCCAAGGGAGGCATAGATGAGCGCTATGCAGATGAGGATGAGTGAGAAAAACTTGGTCAGTGGATTGCAGTGATTGAGAAAACGCTCCTGTTTTCGGTAATGGAAGATCAGTGCTTCAGCCATGTGAGGTCCTCTACCCTGCAATTCTTGGGAACATACATACCATGAAACTCCAAATGCTCCATCACTTCCTCTTTGGATCCTTCTATGGCCACCACTCCTGATTCCAGAACCAGCACCTTGTCTGCATGGGCAAGTATTTTGTCTACCTCATGGCTGACAACCACTACAGTGTGACCATGCCCTTGGAGTGAGAGCAGGGTCTTCAAAACGTTTACTGCAGATCGATAGTCGAGGTTGGCAAACGGTTCATCCAAAATAATGAGAGAAGGGTCCATGACAAGAATTCCTGCAATGGAAAGCTTGCGTTTCTCTCCACCGCTGAGGGTGCGTGGGCGTTGGTCACGTTGTGCTGTGAGGTTCATTCCTTGCAATACATGTTCAAGTCTCTCTGTCTGTTCTGGTTCCTCGATCGACAGGTTCTCCATGCCAAAACGGATGTCTTTCTCAACAGTCTGCCCTACGATCTGGGTCTCTGCATCTTGGAATACCAAGCCTATTGCGTGTAGTCGCTTCTTCGATTTCTTGGTGACATCTTCCCCTGAGATACGGATAGTCCCTCCGCTAGGCTTCAGCAACCCTTTCAGGCAGCGAAGCATGATGCTCTTGCCAGCCCCGTTTGGGCCTGTGATAAGCGTAAAACTTCCTTCATCGACGCTGAAGCTTATATCCTTGAGTATCTGTTTATCCTTGGAAAAGGAGAAGCTGAGATGCTCTACTGTGAGTAGGGGGCCTTGTGTGCTTGTCATGACATGCTGACTGTAGCAGATGGGGTTGCTTTGGGCAAGATTAGCGGCTTTTTCCCAAAAGGTGTTGACAAGTTCGCGAGGAATAGGGTATACAAGATGACGTTGACGCCGCTTTAGCTCAGTTGGTAGAGCAAAGGACTGAAAATCCTTGTGTCCTCAGTTCAATTCTGAGAGGCGGCAACAAGAGAGACTCCCTGTCCTGTTGGATAGGGAGTTTTGCTTTTCGTGACGGTATGAACCATGGTTGGATAGGTGATGTGGTTTTCTGTGAAGCAAGGCAGTATGGTCCTGGACTGATAGTCTGATCCTTGGGGTAGTGACTTTCAAACAATAAAAATGAAGAGAGGTATCGCCAACCACTTGCCGGTAGCTCGTAGATGTTCAGCCGGTCAGCTTCCTCTCTTCACGAGAAAGTATGCTCATAATACTATATTTCGACAACCCTGTTGTTTGTTTGAATTTGAAATAAATGATTATAATATAATAATATATATTTATTTTACAAAGTTTGGAATACATAGTTCTTCATAGAAGGGGAGTAAAGTCTTTCTTCACAACCAGGGCATGACCGGCCCAGCATTGCAAATCCTTGTTGACTCTGGTATAAAAGATAGTGAAAATTACAACCTATGGAGCGACTAACTGCAATGAAGAACTAATCGAATGACACAAAGAGAACACTCAAAGATGAACGATGAGGGGTTCGGTGTATTCGATTGGTACCATGCTGTATGCTTCGCCAGGACTATGCCCGTACCCCCTTGAGGGAGACCAAATGTATGGGCAAGACACAGATTCATATAACTTCATTGCGATTCCAATATCCACAAGCAACACTACCACTCTTTGAGGACATTGATTTGACCTTTGCTGTCGGTTGGACTGCAGTCCTTGGAGCAAATGGGGCTGGCAAAAGCACTCTCCTGCAACTTGCAAGTGGAATTCTGAGACCAGAGAGGGGAACGGTCATAGGTCCAGACCATACAAGGTATGTAGCACAGCGAACTGATGATCCACCACCCAATTTTGAAACCTTCGCCTACGCATATGATCGGGATGCGTGTCGGCTTCATGGGATATTGGAGATTGAACGGGACTGGATCTATCGCTGGGATACCTTGAGTCACGGAGAGCGCAAACGAGCCCAGATCGCCTGCGCCCTCTACGAGGAACCATATGCCTTAGCAATTGATGAACCGACCAATCATCTGGATGAGGACGCGATCAGGATGGTTGGTGATGCTCTGGAAAGCTTCAAGGGAATCGGAATCTTGGTTAGCCATGACCGCGCTCTCTCTGATAGGCTTTGCACCAACACGGTCATTGTCCATGCACCGTATGTCAGGGTACTCAACTGCAAGCCTTCGGTGGCATTGGAGGAGTCAAGCAGGATTTCCAAAGCCTCATATCGAACGCTTCAAACTGAGCGGCAGAAAGCTTCGCGGCTTTCATCGGAGTTGAAGAGAAGAAGCCAGGTAGCCGATGTGCAAGACAGGAAGAAGTCCAAGCGGAACATTGCTGTCAAGGACCATGATGCAAAAGCCAGGATTGATGGTGCCAGGATCTCCGGCGCAGATGGCAAAGCAGGACGATTGAAAGCCCAGATAGAAACACGAGAGGGACATTTGAACGCTTCACTTCAGAAGATGCAAGGCAACCTTGTAGAGGCAAACATGTTGGACCTAGGGAAACCTGTCTCCGGGATCACCATTGAAAG
>JBFWKK010000019.1:0-40951 GCA_050252715.1 Sphaerochaeta sp.
CCCAAGGGATGGACCAAGTGCAACGTTGCCCCTACCGCAGCACAGGTTCGGGCAATATTTCCGGTGTTTTGTGGTATTTCTGGTTCAAACAGGACAATGTGCAGTGCCATGCTCCTCTCCCTTACATGGCAAATCTATCATTTGCAGGGAATCAACACAAGGTGGTGGAACTTATGCTTGGATGAATAACCAAGCTTGTAAAGTGGAACTGTTTGATTTAGACTTGCTCAAGATTGGAGGAAGCGATGCTTGGCGAAGGTTTGAAATCATTGTTGCTGGGAATTGTCCAGGGAATTACCGAATGGCTACCCATCAGTTCTACTGGCCACCTGTTGTTGTTGGACGAGGTAATGCACCTCAGTCTTGGAAAAGAGGCTAGAGAGTTGTTCTTGATCATCATACAGCTTGCATCTATTCTTGCTGTGGTAATTCTCTATTTCTCTACACTCAACCCATTCTCAAGGGCAAAGGCAAAAGAAGAGAGGAAGGAGACATACCTGCTCTGGGTGAAGGTGCTCATTGCCACCATTCCAGCTGGTGTAGTTGGGGTATTGATCGATGATTTCATGGACAGCCATCTCTATCGATGGCAGGTGGTTGCCCTTGCCTTGTTTGCCTATGGAGTCTTGTACATCGTGCTGGAGAAAGGGAAGTGGGGGAAGAAGGAGCGTCGAGTCCGTGAGCTTGCTGACATTTCCTACAAGGATGCACTGTACCTTGGTCTGTTCCAGATGCTTGCCCTGATTCCGGGAACCAGCAGGAGTGGGTCAACCATTCTTGGGGGCATCATTATCGGACTCGAGCGTTCTATTGCGGCCAAATTCTCCTTTTTCATGGCCATCCCGGTAATGGCAGGTGCTTCCCTGTTGAAGATACTCAAGCTTGGATTGGACTATACTCGTGAGGAGTATCTCCTCATTGCAGTCGGATTTGTCGCGTCATTTGTAGTCTCCCTGTTCTGTATAAAGGCGTTGGTCGCTTATGTGAGGCGCCACGATTTTTCTGTCTTCGGCTATTATCGTGTTGCCCTATCTCTCCTGGTGACTCTCTACTTCCTCACCAGAGGGGTTGCTTGATATGGCGCTTTTAATCGTAATCTATCTTGCATTCATCAGTCTCGGATTGCCTGACGGGGTCCTTGGAAGCATCTGGCCGGTGATGCAGGGATCACTGAATCTTCCTTTCTGGAGTGCAGGGCTTATTGGGGCGGTCACCTCAGTGGGGACGGTTGTCTCAGCACTCTCCAGCTACCGGGTGATCAACCGTTTTGGTACGGGAAAGGTCACCCTTGTCAGTGTTGCAATGACTGCAGCAGCCCTCTATGGATTCTCTTTTGCCTCATCACTTCCCCTGTTGCTGATCTGTGCAGTTCCCCTTGGATTGGGTGCCGGATCTGTCGACTCGGCCTTGAACAACTATGTTGCATTGCACTATGAGGCTCGTCATATGAACTGGCTCCACTCCTTTTGGGGGCTTGGTGCCAGCGCTGGGCCTGCTGTCATGGGCATAGCACTCAGCTTGCAACTCGGTTATAGAAGCGGTTATCGCATCCTGGGAATAGTGCAAAGTGTATTGGTCCTTGCTTTGGTCCTCTCTCTTCCGCTCTGGGCTGACCCCAAGGGGAAACGAGAAAAGCGGGGGGATGTGCAGAAGCAGGAGGGAACCCTCAAACACAAGGCGCTTCCTTTTGCCTTGCTCGCCTTTTTTCTGTACTGTGCCTTGGAAACCTCCACCGGACTCTGGGCGGTCAGCTATCTTGTACAGGTGAAGGGATTGCTTCCCCTTGATGCCGCTTTCTATGGATCTCTCTTCTTTCTGGGAATTACCTTGGGGAGGATGGCAAGTGGGTTTATCAGCTATCGACTGGGCAATATTGCCTTGATAGGGGTGGGGCTTGTGCTCTGCACACTGAGTATCCTCATGCTGTACATTTCCCCCTTGCTCTTTGCAGGGTATTCTCTCTTGCTGCTCGGTCTGGGATGTGCACCGATCTTCCCCAGTTTGATCCATCAGACCCCGAGAAGCTTCGGCCCTGAGTCAAGTCAAAAAATCATTGGTCTGCAGATGGCCAGTGCCTATGTAGGCAGCACCGTTACGCCACCACTCTTTGGCCTGCTTGGTTCGTACATAGGGCTTGTTTGGATGCCTCTCCTGCAGGGGATTATCCTACTTTTGATGATAGCAACCATCATCACCTTGGTTTTGCTTACCAGGGGCAAGGAGTTTTCACACTAGTTTGCCTGTTCCTGTTCCTTCAGGTTTGGTTTGATCGTTGCAATATGGATGGTCACCAGGGAGCCGATAACGACAAGCATAATGATGAGAGGGAGCTTGCCTACCAGAAAAAAGGTAATGCCAAGCCCAATCCAGAGCGTGATGATGGCCTTTACCTTTGTCTTTCTTGGAACGCCAGTGCCCTTGCGGTAGTGTTTCAGATATGGCCCAAGCAATCGATTCTGCTCCAACCAGTCACCCAGTCTTTCACTGGAGAAGGAGAACAGCAGTCCAGCAAGCAGGACGAAGGGAGTGGTAGGAAGGACCGGCAGAAATACCCCAATTCCGCCGAGCGTCACAGCAATGATTCCCAGCGTTGCTAAGATGAAGCGTAAGACAGTATTTTTAACCAAGAGCGCAGCTCCTCATAGATTGTGTTTTTCTCATGCTGTATTAAGATATTGAAATCTTAATGCAAAGTAAAGAGCTAGGAATTGTACTGGGTTCTTTCATAGCCTCGGGAGTGTGGAAAAAACACTACCACCAAGACCAGCATTGCAGATGCAGGGGTAGTAATGGGCTCATTGTGGTTGCAGTGATCGGGAAGGGGCCATGAGCAACAGCATCCTCCTGATGCAATGAATAGTGTTCTGTAGTGAGATCTTTCAGACACGATGCATTCCCTTTTCAAGGATACCGAGCGTATCATCTCTCCGGGTTCAGGCTCAAAGCCGTCCCTGCAAGAGAGAAGGGGTGTTGTAGTGCTTGCTGTCATGATACCGTAGTGTTCTCCAAATTCTTTGCCTTGAATACATGCTTTCCTTGTTTCTGCAGGGCAAGCACAACCTCTTCAATCTTGCGCTTCTTCTCGTAAGGATCCTCGAACAACTCCTCCTGCAGTGGTCGGGTCCCTTCATACAGTTGGTAGAGGCCAACCCCCAGTAAACGAATCGGGGTGCCATCTCTCCACTTCTGCTGCAACAGCTGCTTTGCCAGCTGATAAATCTGTTCAGCGCTGTAGATGGTTCCCTGGGGAGTTGCCTGGACGGTGAACGTGGTGAAATCAGGAAACCTCAGCTTGATACCCACCGTTCTCCCTATCTGTTTCTCTTCCAGTGCCCGGAACATTACCTCATGACTCATTGCAAGCAATGTCTGTTCGATGACTGAAATGCTGGATACATCCTGGTCAAAGGTGGTTTCCGTTGAGATGGAGTGACTCTTTGCTTCCCCACTGAAGATTCCAGGATCCATGCCTCTACAGGCAAGGTAGAGATAGTGTCCCATGCTCTTGCCGAAGAGTGACTGAAGTGACTCCTTTGCGTAGGTCCTAAGCTCTGAAGTTGTTCTGATATGGTGTTTTGCAAGTAAAGCCTGGGTCACCTTTCCAACACCCCAGAGTTTTTGTAAGCCAACGGCATCGACAAACGCCATCTCCTTGCCCTTGGAAACCCTGCACAGCCCATCTGGCTTGTCAAAGTCGCTGGCCATCTTCGCTATAAAGCGACTTGGACCGATTCCTACTGATATGGTCAGTCCTGTCTCATGCTTCACTCGATCCTTGAGAAGCATGCCTGCTTGGCGTGGGATGCCGAACAGTCGTCTGGTCCCAGTCATGTCCAGAAATGCTTCGTCGATTGAGATTTGCTGTAAATCAGAGGAGAACTCTCTGAGTATATCCATGACTTGGTGGCTTACCTGGCTATAGCGTTCCATGCGGGGTTTCACCACCACAGCATGGGGACAGAGCCGCAGTGCCTTAGCCATCGGCATTGCAGAGTGAACCCCAAACTTTCTAGCTTCATAGCTCGCTGTTGCAACCACAGCTCGTGAACTTCTTCCTCCGATCAAGAGACAGGTACCCGCATAGGAAGGATTATCCAATACCTCAACTGCAGCATAGAATGCATCCATATCGACATGGAAAAAGACAGATTCTGTATTCATTCCTGTTTCGGCGGTGTATAACAGCGCCCGCTCTCCTCTTTTCCACGATTCAAGGCATGGTTGATCAAGGTGGAGACCACCCTCGACAGATCGTAGCCGACTGACTGCATTAAAACAGGGTAGTGACTCTGTGCGGTCATCCCCGGGCTGGTGTTTATCTCATTCAGGTAGACGTCATTTCCCTGAACAAAGAAGTCAATCCTTGCATATCCATCTGCCTTGATGGCAAGGAAGGCCTCTTTTGCATAGACTCGAATTCGATGTTCCAAGTCAGGGTCAATCCCGGAAGGAATCAGGATGTATGCTGCATCAATTTGTCCATACTTATGGGTATAGCTCAAATACCCTTCGCTCTCCTTCGCCGGGTCAATGACACGTCCAGGGCCTGCAATGAGAAGGTTCCCGTCATCCTCCCTGAGAATTGCACATTCAAGCTCGTATATGGTGCGCATAAGTACCTGGATGAGCACTCGCTCACTGTATCGTTGGGCGTTTTCAACTGCTTTTTGGAAGTCGTGGTAGTGTGCTTCAGGCAGTGCCTGTACCCCAACAGAGGATCCAGCATTCTCAGGCTTGATAAAGAGGTCGTTACCAAGTTTGTTTCTGATGGAATCAAACAGCTCAGGAGTCAATGATTTAACCTGATAGGAGTCGAGTACCCAAGTCGGAACAACGGGAATACCCGCTGCGGCAAAGAGCTGAGAAGAAACAGCCTTATGCATACCAATCGCGCTGCTGAGGGTGTCACAGCCACAGAGGGGTACATCACAGAGCAGACAGGTTCCTTGTAAGTTCCCATCCTCCCCTTGGTATCCATGGATGGTAGTGAATGCAACATCCACCTTGAGTTGTTCTTGACCAAGAAAGATTCCCCTCCCCGGTTGAAGGCTTAGCGGTTTCTCTTTCTGTATCTGCGAAAGAATTTCCATCTGGAGAAACCAAGTTCCTTCCAGTGTGACACCGATCAAGAGTACAGAGTAGCCGGCATCCAAGAGTGCTTGGTATAGGGTTCTCGCGCTCCTGATTGAAACCTCATGTTCCGGGGTACGGCCTCCATATATAAGTGCTACTTGCATTGCCGTCTCTCCTCTTCCTTCCTAAGGGCATTGCGTACCTCCGTGATTTCATCCCAGGGTACTTTTTGTGATTCACGCTCTATGGTTTTCTCATGTCCTTTACCCAAAAAGAGCAAGGTGTCTCCGTTTTGTGCAAGGGAGACAGCTTTCCTGATTGCCTCCCTTCTGTTTTCAATTTCCAATATCGTGGCAGCGGGGTTGTGCATCAGAAAACGAAGATCGCTGAAGATGGCCTGATTGCCTTCATAGCGAGGATCTTCCTCGGTGAGGATGATGGTTGCACAGTAGCGACTTGCAATCTTTCCCATTCGCGAGCGTTTTGTTGTATCGCGTTCACCTGCAGAGCCAAAGACCGCTATGATGTCCCCTCCTTCACTGGTGCGTTTTGCGAAGAAGAAGAGCCCTTCATAGGCGTCCACAGTGTGGGCAAAGTCGATGATGACTCGTACCCCAAGAGAGTTTTCTATCAGTTGCATTCTTCCCTTCACTGGTTCTAGCTGCTCGATGGATGGCAGCATTGTGTGTGCAGGGATATTGAGAAGGGTGGATGCAGTAAAGACAGCGAGCAGAGCATTGGTTGCCAGACTAGGCAAGAGCAAAGGAGTGTGGACTCTCTTGCCGAGAATCTCCACAACCACCCCCTGATACCCCATGAACTCGATTCGCATGGGAATATCTGCTCCAAGAATGATTGCCCTTTGGGAAGATTTCAAGACATCAGTGAATGCACTGATCTTTGGATTGTCAGTGCTGGTTATCAATATGCCATCGTCCTGCAAGGCCCTGACCAAGTTGACCTTCGCATTGGTGTACTCCTCAATGCTGTGGTGAAATTCAAGGTGTTCGCTGGTGACCTTGGTGATGATTGCTGCGCAGAAATCAATTCCTGCCAAACGGTCAAAGGTCTTGCTCAGACCATGGCTGGTACACTCCAAAACCACATGGGTCACACCGTTTTCGGTGCAGCGAAAGAGGAATGCCTGCAGCTCATCAGCTTCAGGAGTGCTCTGTCTAAAAGGTGAATCCTTTTTTCCACTTCCATCATCCATCGTAACGGTGGTCAGCAAACCACTTTTGACTCCCTGCCTGCAGAGAATCTGGTAGAGATAGTCACTTGTGGTGCTCTTTCCATCCGTTCCGCTTACACCGATGACCTTCAGCTGCTTTTGGGGATGGTCGTAGAATGCTGCACACATCAAGGCAAAGGCTGTATGTGGGTGCTCTATGCTGTAGTAGCGGACGGTGGGGGGAAGATGGGGGCGGAGCATTGACTTCTCTCCAATGATGCAGACAGCTCCATTTTCGATAGCGTGATGTATGTAGAGACTTCCATCGGTTCTCATGCCTTGGAAGGCAAAGAATACTGACTCTGGGGTACACTTCTGTGAGTGTTGGCAAATACTGGTAACTAGTTGGGTATCGGGAACGCTTATATCATTGATGCCGATGGAATTCAAAAGTGAACGTAAGGTTTTCATGTCTCTATGGTAACAGCAGTGTGGGGATAATCACAATAGAAAGGTTTGCCAACTATTGGTGTCCTTCTTTCATTTTTTTTGGTATGCTGTGCAATGAAGGAGATGCCGTGGGGATGAAACGATGGATCGTAACTGGGTTGTTGGCTGTGTTGTCTCTCTCTTTCTTGCAGGCATTTCCTCTTGACTATGCTTCCACGGCATCGTGGGGTATGGGAAATGCAGGTCTTGCCCTCGACTATGAATCCGACTCCTTTGTTGCAAATCCCGCCTTGCTGGGATTGCCTGATAGGATGGAGACCCAGCTGCTCGCATCTCTTCGCTACAAGGATGCCATCGAATCCAGCTCCTGGAAGAGTGGAGAGCCAAACCCACTGCTCATCACTCCTGTCACCGATCTGACGGTAAGCTTTAGTGCCGGAAGCCTTGCATTTTCCCTGCAAAATCGCAATATGCTTTCCAATCGAGAGGCTGCAGGAGAGATCAGCACGTATCTGGGTACCATGACAACCATGTTCCAGGTTGACTGGGCGACAGGCAGGAGTCCTCTCTACTTTGGCGTATCGGTACGTGCCACCGCAGCAAGTGAGCGACAGCAGATTGAAATCAGGGATGACCGTACTTTTCTTGACTATCTGGTGGAAACCACCATTGGACGCTACGAGCCGCTGAACACTACCAGCAATGTTGCCTTCGGCATGGGACTGTTGCTTGACTACCAGTGGTTCAAGATGGGGGTTGTGAGCAACCAGTTTGCCTATGCCAGAGCTGATGATACCCTTATCATAAGCGGAGATTCGGTTCTCAAGACTCTTGATTGGGGCGTGGCGATGAGTTCACCAACCTATGACCGCTCGAACCAGTTGCAGCTGATCAAGGTGCAGGGTGCATTTGACTTCCTGAATTTGGGAAGTGATGATGAACGACAACTTCGTCTCGGTGTTTCGGTGAAGTTGCAACTTCTTCCTAATTGGTCACTTGGCTTCTTGGTTGGTTACCAGGAGGCGAAACCAACCCCTGGGGACCTCTTGTCATTGTCCCTGGAGCGAGGATTGCAGACCATCGGTCTTTCCGCACAGCTCGATACCCTGAAGTTATCCTTTGGCTATGGATTCCCAACATCCTGGTATGAGGGAAGTGGGAGCACCATCCGCCCGACCTTTCTTGCCTCCCTTGCCCTTAGCTTGTGATTGTTCGTACTTGACATACCATGGCGACCCCCAGTATAGTCAAACGAGTGAACATTTGAACCTGTAAGGAGTAAAGTATATGTCCAAAGCACATAGAGGTAGTGGGATTCGCAGTGAGGTAAATCATGGCCGTGGCGTGTGCCCCGTCTGCAAGAGAACCGGTGTTAAGGTGCTCTATGAAGTAACACTTGACGGCGAGAAAGCAAAGGTTTGCAAGCCTTGCAATGCCACCCTCAAGGCAGCCTCCAAGTAAGGCACAATCCTTGAAGCTGAGACTGTCTTTCGCGGCAGTCTTTTTTTATTTTTACTGGGGGAGGGATGGGAAATACAGCAACACATTTCTTTTTGGTTGGTATCAAGGGGACTGGCATGACCAGCCTTGCCTTGTTGCTCAAGAGCTGGGGCTTCTCTGTCTCAGGCTGTGATACCGCCGAGGTGTTCAGCAGTGATGCCATCTTGCTGGAAGCAGGAATCATTTCCCATGTCGGCTTTGCTGATTCGCTTCTTCCTCCACAAGCTGAAGTGGTAATCTACAGCAGTGCCTATACGCAAGACCTCCCTATCCTCAGAGCGGCACGTGAAAGGTCGCTTCCTCTCTACTCTTATCCAGAATATCTCTCCTTTCTCAGCAGGAAGCAGGACAGCTATGCTGTTGCCGGAACCCATGGGAAGACCACCACATGCTCGGTGGCAAGCCACCTCCTGCAGCATGCAATGGAAGGGGAGTTTCCCTTCTATGCGCTGTACGGCGCACCACAGAAGATGCAGACTTGTAAAAAGGGTTGTGCATTGTTCGAGGCATGCGAATACCAGGATCACTTTCTCTCCTACCAGCTCAGAGGAGTGTTGGTTACCTCAATCGAGTATGATCACCCGGACTATTTTTCCTCATTGAATCAGGTCGAGCAGAGCTTCAGGACACTGGTGGATCGCCTCCAGTCTGGGGGGTTTTTGATCTATTGCAGCGATGATTCAGGTGCAAGAAGCCTGGGAAGCTATGCAGAACAGGCCAGAGGAGATCTCACCATCATCAGGTACGGTTTTTCCAGCAAAGGGCCGTTCAGAATCATCCCCAACGGGAAGGGAGCCTATACCCTCTCCCTTCTCAAGGACATTCCCTTTACCGTCACCTCCCATGCCAGAGCGTTGGTTGCCGATCATGTGGGGGCATTGGTTCTAAGCTTGGCTATGGTTCTTGACCAGCCGAACCCCAAACTCCATTACACCAACAAAGGGCTGATCACCGATGAGGTGCTGCCCACCTTGGCCAGTCTGTTTCTTCCCCATCTATCCAGCTATACAGGATGCCGGGCACGGACAGAGGAGCTGTTTCGTGAAGGTGGGGTCATCTACCTTGATGACTATGCACACCATCCAACAGAGATAGAGACTTCTCTTGAGGAGCTTAAAAAGCGGTACCCATCCTACTCTCTGCTGGTGCTCTTCTCATCCCATACAGCAAGTCGGACCAAGGCATTGCTGAGGCAGTTTGCCTTTGCACTCTCAAAAGCAGGAAATGTGATCATCCAGAAAACCTATGTCTCCGCACGGGGAGACGGAATGGGGGAGGAGGATCCTGCCAGGGAGCTCTTTGCCCTGATGAAAAAGCAGATGGGCGAAAAAGTAGTGTATGCTGAAGAGGATGAAGAGGCTGCCCTGGTTGCGGCATCTTGGTTGCAAGAGCGGTGGTTGTGTATTACCATGGGTGCTGGCAATAATCGCTCATGTACCTATCAAATTGCCGAAATCCGAAGGAGCCACTCATGAACAGCATGACAGGATATGGATTCGCTGAATCCAGTTGTGAAAAGTTTCAGCTTGCCGTAGAAGTGAAGTCATACAACAATCGTTATCTCGATATCAATCACAATATGCCCTATTATCTCTCTCCCTTTGAGATGGAGATCGATAAGAAGGTTAAAGAGGTTTCCAAACGGGGACATGTCGAGGTAAACATCCGTGTAAAGAACTTGGTCAGTGATGTACAGCTCAGTGTTGATGCTGAGGCTGTGCGCCTCTATAGTGACGCATTCGCCCAGATAGCGGCTATCTCCAAGAAAGCCCTCAAGCCTCAGCTTGCTGACTTTTTAGGTTCCGAGGGCGTGCTCTCAAGTGTCAGGGAGAGTGACAGTGAGCAGTATCGTTCCTTGTTGTTCTCTACCTTGGAGAAGGCACTCAACCAGCTCTCGGAGAGCAAGAAGCGGGAAGGTGAATCCACAAAGGCAGACCTTTTTCGGTTGGGCGGTGTTATCCAATCTGGGTTGGATGTTGTGATTGGTCATGCCGATGAGCTGGAACAGCTGGTGAAGACCAACCTCAAAAATAGGTTTGAGGAGATGCTCAGTGACCAGAACTATGATGAAAACCGGATTCTCAGTGAGGTTGCAGTCATGCTGGTCAAGTACTCGGTCAGTGAAGAGATCAAGCGACTCTCCATTCACCTCAAGGAGTACTACTCCCTGCTTGAGGAGCAGGAGCCTGTTGGAAAACGCCTCGATTTTCTCTGCCAGGAGATGAACCGGGAGATCAATACAATTGGAAGCAAGAGTCAGATGGTTGAGTTGAACATCCAAGTGGTACGCATGAAGGATGGACTGGAAAATATTCGCGAACAGGTTCGCAACATAGAGTAGATGGGGGAGATGGTGCGTATAGCAATCAGTGGAAAGAGTGGCTGTGGAAATACAACGGTCTCTCGTATGGTGGCCGATTCACTTGGCTTTGAAATGATTAACTTTACCTTCCGCAATCTGAGCGAAGAGAAGGGGATTGACTTCTGGACGTTCTGTACATTGGCTGAGCAGAGTGACGAGTACGACCTTGAGGTTGATAGGCGCCAAACAGAAATGGCCCTTGCAGAAGAGAATTGTGTTCTGGGTAGCCGCCTTGCCATCTGGATGCTCAAGGAGGCTGACTTGAAGGTATACCTTACAGCTACAACCGAAGAGCGGGCAAGAAGGATCACCGAGAGAGAGGGTGGGGCCTACCAGAAGCGTCTTGAGCAGACCCAAATGCGTGATGCCAATGACAGCGCTCGCTACAAGAGACTCTACGGGATTGATAACAGTGATACTTCAGTAGCAGACCTGGTCATTGATACCACAACAATGCAGCCACAGGAAGTGGCAGCCATCATAGTAAGAGAGGCAACAAAGCGTGAAACGGAGTAAACTGATCTTGGTTTTACTGGGTTTGGGACTCTTGATCCCCTCCTCACTCTCAGCGGGAACCTTCTTGGGAGTAAGCCAAGGCTTGGTGGCAACCTCGCTTGAGATTGGAATACTTGGAAGAAGGGCAGAACAGCATATTGCCTTCTCATTGCCACTGGTAAGAACCGAACCTGAGAACTACTTCAAAGCCCCCAGCATGAGTGCCACAATCTCCTTGAGAACGCTTCGCTTCAAGCCTCTGGTCCTCTCAGCTGGTGTGAAGAGCCAAGTAAGCTGGGAAGGCAGTGATGGGTATATCATTGGCCTAGGAGGCACTATTGCGCTCTCCTATGAGTTCATCAAGAAGGGTGAGGTTCTGTTTCTCGAAGGATCTTATTTGCCCCTGATCACCACACAAGGCGTCTTGAGCACTGATTTGGGAGAGCAGCAACTCAAACAGTGGATTCGTCTTGGGTACCGGCATGCTTTCTGAGGGCTGTACATTCTTGACGAAAATCTCTATGATTGGTTAGTCGTATCAAAGTGACCTTTTAGTGACAAGGAGTTACATGGTGAGCATTCCACTCAACAATCTTATTGATTATGAGGATAATATCTACCAGATTACCTGCGTAGCTATCAAAGAAGCCAACATTCTGAGCAATCCTGGATGTGGCGGTGAAGAAATTGAGAAGAACAATGGCAAGATTGTCAGCGAAGTCCTTACACGAGCTCTCAAAGGTGAAATCCATTTCGAAGAGTCAGACGAGTAGTACTGCTTTCAGCCATATTATTTTTCTCTTCGGTCCCACTGGGGTCGGAAAAACAGAACTTCTGCTGGATCTTGATCCGCAGAGGTTTTCTGTTATCAATGCAGATTCAATTCAAGTATACCGGCATCTGGATATCGGATCCGCGAAGGCTTCCAAGGAGATTCAAGAAGCCATTACTCATCATCTCATTGATGTGAAAGATCCATGGGAGCAGTTCAGCGTAGGTGATTTCATTACCTATGCTGATGAGGCATGCCGGAAGATTCACAGTGAAGGGAAGATACCAATCATCAGTGGTGGAACTGCATACTACTACAAACATTTTCTCTATGGGCTCAGTGAAGCTCCCCCCAGTGATGATGCATTGCGCACCTATGTTGCCAAGCAGATTGAGATGCATGGGGATGCGTGGGCATTTACACGTCTGGGACAGGTTGATCCAATCTCTGCAAAGAGAATACATCCCAGTGATATGTATCGCGTAAGCCGTGCCTTGGAAGTCTATGAAGCCAGTGGGCGACCATTGAGCAGCTTTTCGCTCCCTACAAAACCAAGGTATGGGATGCGTCCGTTGATTATCGGTCTAATCCGCGATAGTGAACTGCTCCGTCAGCGTATAGGGATTAGAGTCAAGATGATGTTTGAGCAGGGGTTGGAGGAGGAGATCCGTATGTTGCTGAGGATGGGGGCAGAGAGCTCTTGGCCTGGATTGCAGGGTATTGGGTACAAGGAATTCTTCCAAGCCATGGAGTGTGGGGAGTTTTCCCGTTCCATCATAGCAGACCAGATAGAGAGAAACAGCCGTTTCTATGCGAAACGGCAGATGACATTTTTCAAGAGCTTTTCAAAGGTCCAGTGGATGGATCCTGCCTCCAAGGCAGATATTCTCACTGAGATTGAGCAGTATTGCCATTCTTGAGGAAGGTCTCTACCAGCAGCTTTTCAAGCGGTTGTACTGATGCACCTCCAATTTCGGTTATCTCATACCAACCACGTTCTCCCATCTCTACGGTCATATCCTGTTGCAAGGCATAGGTGTAAACCGGCGCAAACCCAGCAGGTATTGCAACTTCCTCGTCTGTATATGCGTAGGGGGTGTACATGGTCCCTGTTGCACGGTATCTGGAAGGACCGACCTGCTCAATTGAGAGATCGGCAATACCGTAGATGAAGGTACCCTGCATGATGGGTGGCTTCCCTTCAGCGATCCACTGATTCGGATCGACCTGGGTGTTGATTCCCTCATACGCCTGCCTGGTCTGCCTGGTGACATAGAGATTGGTGACTTCCATTGCTGCTGGGTTTTTCACCCCCTTTGCAAGAGGATCTTCCATCTTCTCCAGGCTTAGTTCATTCATTCCTGCATAATATGCTTCGATGATCTGTTCGGGTTCCATTCCAGCGGTATAGGGAGGCCTGCGTGACTCCTGGATTCGGTTGGTGGTAAACCAGCTCAGGGAGACAACAACTGCAGCAATGGTAATGACAAGCCAGCCTCGCTTCCTCCAGAAGATGCGCCTTGTAGCTCTCTTGTGTTGTGCATTGATGAACGCCTGACAGGATTCTAGCGAAGTTAGTGATGAGCGGGTATTTGGCCTTTCAAGCGTCTCCAGCGTCCACTGCAAAGATTCTGTCTCACCAATGAACCAGCTTAAGGCTTTCTGGGGTTCCTTGTTCATAACCGCATCTCGTTGTTTTGTCAGGCTCAAGCTAAGAGTCTTGTCAATGAACTGGATGGTTGCCTGGGGAAGTGCAATGCCGGTAAGGGAGAGTGGAAGAGCTCTGAAGGAGTCTTCACGGGTCTCTTTCTCATAGAACGGGGGAAAGCCCAAAGCCGCAAAGTAGAGCAAGCTTGTCATCTGGTCACAGAGGGTAAAAGGTTGATGGAGACCGTGGTGCACCCACGCAGAGCTGTGGAAATAGCGAGTATCCTCATTGCTGCAGGATGCAAACAAGTCCGCAAGGTCCTGAGGCAGGATGAGCAAACGACCATCTTCGGTACCCCAAACCCTCCACAGAGGAAGAATGCCACTGGAGAGGTCGAGGAAGGAGTATGGCAGGATGTTCAAACATCGTGCGAGATCTCGCACCAGTGAGAGTGCCTTGTCACGTTTGCTGGTAGCGATGTCAGAGAAGGGAAAGAGGGGGATGGGATCGAAGTAGAGACAACGTTCCCCTTCTACGACACTGAGTCCCTTCCAATACCACTTGTTGATGGTTCCATTCTCATAGAGATAGCCGCATGCTTTCTCTCCCTGCAAGAGGTAGGAGGGAAGTTCCATCTCCTGCGGTCCGATCGCGATGCACTGCATCATCTGTGTGTCAATCTCATGGGCAAATGTCCGACTCATCTTATGCATTGGTATCTCCTATGTATGCACTGATGTGCCAAACATGTTTTTCCTTGGTTTCTGTACGGGGATCCATCGTTGTGTGTTCCCCTTGGCTGTCAAATCGTCCTGTGATCACCCAGCTGCCATGAAAGAGAGAGAGCTGACGAAGCGCTTCAAGGCTTGCACTGTTGCAACTGCTTATACGCGCTTTTCCGCGTTTCTCCAAAAAGCTCTGTCCTGACTGAAGCCGTTCAATGAATGCATTGGCATCCTCCTCCGCTTGGGGCGATGGCAGCAGTGCATTGGCATTTGCTGAGATGACGAACAAAACACGAGGTTCCTGAATACGGATATCCGCAAGTATCTTCCCATAGTCTCTTGCCTGATCGCTCGTGCACGCTCCACTGAGGATGGGGAGCACCGGCACCGAAGGGAAGTAGCTGTCGATCAAGGGCAAGGTCAGTTCAAGGGCTGATTCTTCTTCCAGATAACTGTCTTGCAGTGCCAGAACTCCTGTATGTTTTGCTGCAAGCTTCTCTTGCAAAGAAACTGCAAACAGATGCTTTTTCCCTGCAATCTCAATGCCTTCACTGCTGCTGCTGAAGAGGAATGCTGGATCATCCTCTTGCAGTACTTCCTGATGGAGTGGAGCGAGGAATACCACCAAGGATGGGTTGAGCGCAGCAACAGATGCGAATCCTCGATGCAAGGCTTCAAGGGAAAATTTGTAGGATGCATGGGGAACAAGAATTGCTGCAGGAAGGGAATGCAAGGCAGGCCTTGTCTTCCTGGGGGCCGTTGCCAGATCGAGTTCATGACGATTTTCCGGATAGAAGATCATATGGTGATGGCTTTCAAGCATGCTCATACCCTAAAAGTAATCGTGAAAGTCTCCCTTCGTCCAGTGTAACCGTCAAATTTTTCTCCTGGGTGGGAAGTACCAGTCCCGTTTTACCGCCTTTCGCTCTCCTGAGGTGTTTTACCTGGGTATAGTAGAGGTCGGCTCGTCCCTGGCTTTTTGCCTTACTGAACACCAAGGCAAGGTTTGCAGCATCCAGAAGGACATCCAGAGGTACACTTTTGCCCCTGATGTATTTGATGAACACATACCCCCCTGGAACATCACGGGTGTGCATCCAATAGTCATTGCCTTTTACGTAGTGACGCAACAGCTCATCATTCTCTTTAGCATTGCGGCCTACCAGGATGGTAAATGCTCCGCTGACAATGGTAAGGCCAGGGCTCTGCTTTGTCTGCTGGGGATTCTGCAATCCCTCCTCTACTTCCTTTTTCAATGCCTTGATTGCCACGAGTTGGTCGCGCGTTGGATCAAGCAAATGGGTGTAGTGCATCTCCCTCTGTGAGATGATTTGTTGGGTTTTTGCTACCTCCTGCAAGGCATTTTCATGGGTCCTTTTGGCTTTCTGGTACTTCTCATAGTACATTCGTATATTTTCCCGGGCAGGAAGCTTCTCATCGAGGGCGATGCGGATTGCTTGTCCCGTCTGCCAATCGTCCAAGGTGATTTCACTCATCTTGTCATGCAGCATATGCTGGTTTGCGCTGAGGATGTCACCGATGTTCCGGTACTGTTCATATCCCTCAGTGGCTCTGCTTGTCCTGATCAGACTGTTGAGTGTGGTATTCAGCGACTTGATCTCCTTGTCCCGCTTCCGTTCAACCTGTTTGACCAGTTCCTCGCATGTGAGAGCGTTGCTCTGTGACCCATACGCTTCTTCTATCTGGGTATTGAATGAGTCTGTGGTACGCTCTCTTACCACAAAGGGTCTCTTCTCCTCATCAAGGGGTTCAGGAAGCACAAATCGCTGCCCACTCTGTTCTTCACGTCCAGGACGACGATAGAGCAGATCCTGGAGCATATCTTGCTCGTCTGTAACCAGGATGTTTGCACCAGGACCACTGTAGAAGCGAAGGTAGAGGTTCAGCTTACGATCATGGTTGTTCATGATCAGTCGTACCACCCGGTCAAATGGCTGTTGATACACCGATTCAACCTTGGCCCCTTCCAGGTTCGCCCTGCAGAACTGAATGAAGCGTTGCAGCTTTGCTGTCTTTCCCATTTGGTTTGCACTGATCGGTCTCTTCAGCTCGTGGAGTCTGCTGAAGGGTGTTCCTACCTCCGTATACAGGGTCCAACGACCCGCCTGTGGGTGGTAGAAATGCCAGCTGAGTGAATGAAAGTCATGCTGCGTAGTTTTCTGGAGGGAGCTCCCTTCCAGTGGCAGCTCACTGAGAATGAGAGCGATTTCACGCCAGTTGAGACTCATAGGCACTCCTCATCTGCTCATAGGCAGCCTTGATTCCCCCGGCAAGATAGAAGGACCCACAGGAGAGGATTGCTCCCGATCCTGGTGTTTTTTTAAGTGCCTCCTTCAGTGCTGAGAGGTTGTCTTCCATCAAGAGTATTTCATAGGTGTGGTTTCTCTTTGAGCTGAGGCTGAGCGTGAGTTGGTAAAGCTCGTTGATGTCACTCTTCTTGAATGTCCCCGGTCTGCTGATGATAATCCTGGAGAAATGATTGAGAAGCAGCTCAATCATATGGGTGTGGTCCTTGTCCTCCAAGGCTCCAAAGATGACTGTTGTATCCTCTGTCGGGTACAGGCTGGAGAATGAATCAAGAAGTGCTCTCAGGCTCCTGGTGGTATGAGCGCCATCAACATAGAGGTTTGGATTTTCTCCCAGTTGCTGGAATCTGCCGGGAATCTGGTTCTGCTCGAAGGCAGGAAGCATCTTCTCGTCGAACAATCCAAGGGTCTTGAGGGTAAGCATCGCCAGCGCGCTGTTCTGTGCTTGCACTTGTCCTCGCATGGAGAGGCAGAGGTGTTCCTCTTCTCCTGATTTCCACTGGTAGTATACATCTTCCCCCTTGCTGGTGGTGCTGCTTACCAATGAGGTA
Organism: Sphaerochaeta sp.; assembly: GCA_050252715.1. Classification (GTDB taxonomy): domain Bacteria; phylum Spirochaetota; class Spirochaetia; order Sphaerochaetales; family Sphaerochaetaceae; genus Sphaerochaeta. The sequence goes on from JBFWKK010000019.1 coordinate 17,075, forward strand.
AGATGCTCTTGGAGCAGATATGCCTTGCTTTTTTGCTCTTCTGCTTCACAGAGGAAGACCTCCAGGGCCTCGCCCTCTTCCAACCCGATGCATACCGGCACTCCTGGTTTGATAATCTTGCTCTTCTCTGTTGCAATCTCACTGATGGTGCTTCCAAGGATCTTGGTATGCTCAAGTTCAATCGGGCAGAGCACACTTGCCTCAGGTATGATGGTATTGGTTGCATCGAGCCGACCGCCAAGACCGGTTTCAATTATCCCCCAGGAGCAACCGCTGTTCTTGAACAATAGATAGGCATATGCGGTAAACAGCTCAAAGGTTGTTGGATTACTCTCCCCCCACTCATCCCGGAATGTAAATCCCTGTAATGAATCGACCAACTCCTGTCCGGTAGCCACCAGCAGAGCTTCGTCAAAGAAGGTGCCGCTGAGCGTGAATCGTTCACGGTAGTCTGTCAAGTGGGGGGAAAGGTAGAGGCCGGTCTTGTACCCCATTGCTGTCAAGGCACTGGCCAGATAGCTGGCTGTGGACCCTTTGCCCTTTGAACCTGCCAGATGGATCTTCTTGAACGATTGTTCGGGATTTCCCAGATGTCCAAGGAGACAGTGCATCCTGTCGAGCCGATAGGTACGGGTGGTGTAGTGGTTGGTCTGCTTCTCAAGATTGGTGAACCGCTCGGTGAAGTGGATAACATCCTCAAAACTGGAAATATGCATGCTATAAACTACCTCGTTACCCACTGTAGACGGTAAATGGCTCGTTGGTCAACGCAGGGAAAACCGATAGAATCCATCCTGTGTGGTGATACGCAGGGAGAAGGTTGTCTCCAGAATTCCACACTCAACCGCCTCCTGTGGTGTTCCATCGAATATCACTGCTTTTTCGTTGAGCAACAAGATGCGGTTTGCGATGCGAAGCGCCTCAGGAAGGTCATGCAATGAGGCAACCACGCAGTGCCCTTCGTCTGCCAGTTCTTCCAGGAGTTGATAGAGGATGAGCTTCTGGGAGATGTCAAGATGGGAGTCCGGCTCATCGAAAAGCAGGTATTCAGCCTCTCTGGCCAAGGTGAGGGCAAGGTATGCGCGTTGCTGATACCCCCCGCTGAGTTGTTTCAGGGGAGTAGTGAGCACCGACTCAAGCTGCATACGTTCCACTGCCCTCTCGATTGCTTGCACATCGTGGGCTTTCATCTGTCTGATGAATCCTTGGTAGGGGAAACGGCTATGATCAAGGAGGGTCTTGGTGTCCATATCTGGTATCTCATGGTGCTGTCCGTGAAAGGCAATCTTTTGTGCAAGAACCCTGGATGAATAGTGGGCCAGTTCTCTCCCCTCCAGGTGGAGATGGCCTGCCTTTGGGGGCAACAGCCCTGCCAAGGTCTTCAACAATGTTGACTTGCCACTTCCGTTTGAGCCAAGGACTGCCACCAGATCCCCCCGGTTTAGTGAGAGAGAAGCGTTGTGTATGACACTCTTTCTCGGATATCCCATGCATAGTGAATCTGCTTCAAGCACGCTAGTACCCCCGCTTGCTTTTGATCAGGATGATGAGGAAGAACGGGCCTCCCAATGCAGAGAGGACAATTCCAACCGGCAGTTCATAGGGGCTGAACAACAAACGGGCTGTCGTATCACATACAAGAGCAATACCCCCTCCCAGCAATGCGGTAAACAGAAGATGGAGAGGGTGGTATGGAGGGACCATCTTCCTCGAAAGATGGGGTACCAAGAGACCGAGGAAACCAACCAAGCCGCAGAGACTGATTGCCAGTGCGCTCAGGATGGCACTCAGTGACAATAGGAGAATTCTCGTCCTTGCCACTTTGAGCCCGAGTGATGCAGCACAACTCTCACCCAAGCCTAGCAGTGTCACTACTCTGCCCATCAGGCAGGCAACCAGCATGGTAGGAATCAGGATGGGGAAAAGGAGTGAAAGCTGGTCGGCGGTGATATGGCTGAATGATCCTATAAGGAAATCGACCTTTACTGTGGCAAGATCGGGGAAGAGCGTAAGAATTGCATCACTTATTGCACCCAAGATAGTGGAGAGTGCTAGGCCGCTCAGGATGAGGGTGACTCTGGAAAAACGGTAGTGGGAAGCCAATGAGAATACCAACAGACTGCCCGATAATGCACCAACCGAAGAGAAAAGCGGCAACAAGTGGGAGTGTGAGGGGAACAGAAGGACACCGCCTAAAACAGCAAGTGCGCTGGATGCATTGATGCCCAGAAGACTGGGGCCGGCCATTGGGTTGTGCAAGGTCTGTTGAAGGAGTGTGCCCGACAATGCCAGTGCACTGCCACAGAGTAGTGCACTGGCAATACGGACCAAGCGCAAATGCATGATCATGGAGAGACTTCCTCCCCTCTTGGTCGGGGTGGAGAGTCCCTCCAACAATTCACTTGGGGAAAGTTGGATCGTTCCCTGGCAGAGGGCACAAGCGGTAAAGATGCCAAGCAATACTGCCATTATACATGTTTTACTGCCTGAGCAGAGAGACCAGGTATGCATAGCTTTCACTCCAACGATGATTTGGTTTATAAGCGAACAGTTCCTTGGAAAGCAGGTGGACGTTGCCCTGTTTTACCGCTTCCACCTCACCTAAGATTGGGTTCTCCTGGATCATATGGTGCATCTGAGCTTCTGCAACAGTGACATCTCCCATGGGAACCACCAAGATGAGGGTGGGGTTTTCTTTTAGGATGATTTCCCAACTCAACTGATCCAGGAGAGAGGGATACTTGCTGGCGATAGTGTCAACGGATAGGGCCTTGAGCATTGCTCCCACCTGGGAATTTTCGTTGAGGGCTTTTACCTTGGTGCTGTGAGATCGAACCAACAGCACTCGTGCATGAGAATCACCCTGAAAGTCAGAGATGATCTTCTCGATCCTTGCCAGCATTGCTGTACCATTGCTCTGGTATGCCTCTTTATTGCCTGTCCTGTTACAACACCAAGAAAGTGCCTCCAGATAGTTCTGTGGGGTGTCCAGGTTGAAAGAGATGCAAGGAATCTGATACGAGGCAAGGTGCACTTCAATACTTCTGTGGCTTGAAAGCAGTGGTGAGAGCAGTACCAGATCAGGGTCCAGTGCAAGAATCTGCTCCATGTTTGGGTTCTTCACCGATCCCAGATTGATGCATGATGCATCAACGCCGATTCGGTGTTCATCAAACGCATCACTGGTCGTTGCAGCAACTTCTCCGCCTGAAAGCAACCAGATTTCAGCGAGGGAGGAGGTGAGTGCAACAACGACACGAGGTTCTTGGGTATTGCTGATGGTTTTCTCTTCTGGAGAGCAAGAGAAGAACAGAAAACAAAGGAGCACTGGAACAAAAAGCCTAAAGACTTTCATGCAGCAAGTCCTCGAGGTAATCCATGCCGAGACGCTCCACCAGCGATGCAAATCTTTCTCCGCTTTTCCCCTTATTCTTGAAGAGCGTGAGTATGGCGGTGATAAGGGGAAAGAGTTCCTGCTCCTGGTAGAGGTTTTTGAGTTTTGTTCCTGATCGTTTTTGTTTTCCCCAGCGACCTCCCAAGTAGACACTGAAACGTGTCACCTCTGTATTGATCTTCCCAAAATGACAACAGTCACGACAACGGCTGCAGTTGTTGCAAATGTTGCGGTCAATAAAGCGTTTCCCTTGTGCATCCTTCATGATCGCTCCCATTGGGCAAGCAATCTCTACCGGGCATTTCTTGCATGCTTTGCACCCAGGTGCAATATGTACGACTCGCTGGGCTACAATGCCAAGGTCGTTCAGTTCAGGTTTTACACAGCTGTTGGGGCATCCTCCAACGGCAATCTTGAATTTATGGGGAAGGGTGATCTCATGCCACCCTTGATAGAACTGTCTATGGATTTCCAGGGCAATTGCCTGGGAGTTTGCTAACCCATAGATGCAGGTATTTCCTTTGCAGGCTACCACGGGGCGAACTTTTCTTCCCGTTCCCCCCGTTTGCAGGGAGTGTGAAGCAATTTCTTCCTTGAATGCAGGAATCTTGGCAGCAGGAATACCTGGTACTTCTACGGTCAATCTTCCGGTAAGGCTGACCTTCCCTTCTCCGAAGGTCTCTGCGAGGTGAGAGAGGGTAGTGAGTGTATTGCAGTCCAAGGTCCCATTGCCGGTAATGATTCGTGCTGAGAATGTTTCTGTTCCTCGGTTCAGGAGAAAGCCTTCTCCCTTCAATTCCTGTATGCTTCGCTGTGTGAGTGCCATAGATCCTCCAGATTGTGTTGCAGTCTAAAGGGGAGTTGGTATAAAGTAAATAATGTAAAATTGATATAAACTATAGGTAAAAACAAATGACAATACGAGACCTTTCCATTTTCATTGCTGTTGCAGAGCTGCTCTCCATGAGTAGGGCGGCAGAGAAACTCTGCCTTGCCCAACCAACGGTAAGTACGGTTATATCATCTCTGGAACGGGAGTATGGGGTTTTACTCTTTGATCGTTTGGGAAGGGGTCTTCATCTTACCGATGAAGGGAAGTTCCTGCTCTCCCGAGCTCGCTCGATTGTAAGCCTTGTGGATAGTTTGGAGAGTGATCTTGGTGCCTATACAAGAATTCAGTCAATCAGGATGGGGGCAACCATCACGGTAGGTAGTACGTTGCTCGCTCCTCTTATATCCCGCTTTGAAAAGGATCACCCTCTGCTTTCGGTACAGGTTCGAATAGACAACACAAGAACCATAGAGAGTTTGCTGTTGGAGGGAAGCCTTGATATGGCTCTCGTGGAGGGGGTGGTGCACCACACATCCCTGGTCAGTGAGCAGTTGTATGTTGATGAGCTGATAGCTGTATGTGCCCCTTCTTTTCCCTGCCCTTCCCCCATTGCCCTCTCTTCGATAGGGCAATACCCCCTTATCCTGCGGGAAGAGGGAAGTGGGACAAGGGAGCTGTTTGAGTTGTTGCTCAAGAAACAGGGTTTTTCCTACGAGGAGAAATGGGTATGCCACAGCAGTGATGCGATTCTTAGTGCCACCGTAGCCGCTCAAGGGATTACCGTCATCTCTCGTCGTCTGGTCAAAAGTCTTTGCGAAAAAGGTGCACTGAGGGAAATTTCCATCATTGGGGTTGATCTCAAGCGATCATTCTCCCTTGTCTATCATAAGGACAAAATTTTCACCCCTGCATTGGAAGCATTACTCCAAGCAATGAAAAACGATGCAAGAAACAATGATTTGAGCATTACACAATGACGCATTGTGAAAACATGTCACAATAATCTTGATTTTTCAGGATACTTCTGCCTATAGTATAGAATGATTGGTACCATACAACGCACTGAGGAGGTGGGAACGATGGCGAGCAACAAGAGACATGAGAAGCCTTGGGATTTCTTGGAAGCATATAGAGGTAAACAGTTCAACGGGGCATGGCCAACAGTGGTTGAGATGTTTGAGATCTCTGTGTCTCGATACCCCCAGAATAAGTGTTTTTCGGCCTTTGTGCCTAAAAAGGAAACCTTCACCTACCAGGAAGTGCACACGTATGTGAATAGTGTGGCTGATTATCTGGTGAGCCGTGGCGTAAAAAAAGGTGACAAGATTGCCGTTATCGGGAAGAATAGCCCTGAGTGGGCCATTGCCTACCTGGGGATTCTCTTTGCTGGCGCTATTGTGGTTCCCTTGGACAACACCTTGAGCAACAAGGATATGTACAAGTATATGGAGTTTGCCGGGGTGAAGATTCTTTTTGCCGATTCCGATAGGGTATCTGCCTTTGATGCTGAAGACAAGCTTGGCCTGAGTGAACGAATCAGCCTGGAGGAGGATAGCGAGAGACCGTTTGTCCTGGACTGCAAGGCTGAAAAGCAGAAACGAGAGAAAGCGGATTGCGAGGAGACGGCTGCAATTCTGTTTACCAGTGGGACCACGGGAACTCCCAAGGGTGTCATGCTCAGCCACCGTAACATGGTTGCTGACTGCTATTTGGCCCAAGGAAATATGAAACTCTATCCCACCGATGTATTCTACGCAATTCTTCCCATTCACCACTCCTATACCATGATGGCTGTCTTCTTTGAGGCACTCAGCGTAGGGGCTTCCATCGTCTTTGGAAAGAAGTTGGTGATCAGCCAGGTACTCAAGGAGTTGAAGGAAGGGGAGGTGACTATGTTCCTCGCTGTTCCCATGCTCTTCAACAAGATGATCGCTGCCCTCATGAATGGTGTGAAGGAGAAGGGTATTGTTCTCTATGGCATTATCCGTTTCATGATGGGTGTTTCCGGTTTCCTGAAGAAGCTCTTGAAGGTGAATGTTGGAAAGAGCATGTTTGGATTCCTGCTCAAGAAGCTCTCACTTGACAAGAACCGTATCTGTATCAGTGGAGGTGGACCGCTTCCTGCGTCCACGTTCAAGATGTTCAATCAGCTTGGTATAGATTTTGTACAGGGCTATGGATTGACCGAAACCAGTCCAATTACCCACTTGAACCCGGTTGAGGCCTACATTGAAAGTTCGGTCGGAAAGAAACTTCCTCAGACCGAGGTAAAGATCGTCAACCCGGATGCAGAGGGCAATGGAATCATCTACATTAAAGGACCCATGGTAATGCAGGGTTATTACAACAACAGTGAAGCAACTGCAGAAGTCCTTGAGGATGGTTGGTTGAATACTGGGGATGTAGGGTACCAGGACAAGCAGGGGTACCTCTATCTCACCGGACGGGCAAAGAACCTCATTGTCACTGAGGGAGGAAAGAATGTCTTCCCTGAGGAGATCGAGGACCACTTCCAGCTCTACAGCGAGATTGACACAATCTGCGTCCTTGGCTATCTGCTCGACAAGAAGAGCAAGAGTGAAGGAATCCGTGCCTTGATCTATCCTGCTGAGAAGTATCGTGATGATATGCAAAAGGAGCATGGAGAGGCGGCAAAAGCAAAGATTGAGCAGCGGATGCAGCACATAGTCAGTGAGGTGAACAAGGAGTTGCAGTCCTATAAGAAAATCACACGTGTTACCGTGGTTGATGAGCCACTTGAGATGACCAGTACCAAAAAAGTAAAGCGCTTTGTAGTTGCACAAAAGTACAAGGACTAGCTATAGTGGCAACCATGAATAGTAGTGTAAGAAATTTTCTTCGTTCCCAGGCGCACCCCCTCAAACCGATTGTCATGATCGGGAAGGAAGGCCTGGATGAAAGAATTGTGAAAGCTATGAACGAGGCACTAGAGAGCCATGAGTTGGTGAAAGTCAAGTTCCAAGCCTTCAAGGATGAATTGAGACCCCTCTCAGAACAGTTGGCAGAGAGAACGGGGAGTGAGGTGGTAAGTATTATCGGCTTCATAGCAACGTTCTACAAAGCGAGTGAGGAGCATCTGATCCACATTCCCCGGGAGCTTCTGAGAAAAGGGGAATAGACTCCAGTATCCATGTATTGGTTTTAAGAGAGCTGTTTTTCTGAAAAGCAGCTCTCTTGTGTCAAAAAGCAGGCCCGCTGTCCAACGGAAGCAGGGCCTGCACTAGAGAAAATCCACCAGAAGGTGGTCATCTATTGGTACCACAGCTCTCTGGTGGAAAGCAAGAGGTCAGTCAAGAGGGCCGCGGTAGCAGGAGAGGGAGAAAGCATCACATATTTTGTGGAGTACAGGGATTCTCCTGGCTACAGACTCCTCATCCTGTGGGTTCCAGAGTCGCTCGGCCAAGACCATCAGGCGTGGGAAAAGCAGGTACTCAGCCAACTTTCCGCTGCTTACTTTCTCTGTCCAGAGATTGCCTTGGCTTCCCAATACATGGCTTCTCGCTTGTTCGTCCTTCATGTTTGCCAGTGGAGAGAACCTTGCAACATCAAGGATGCTGCTTACCCCAAGATTTCCAATCTCTTCGGGATCATCAGTGTGCTGGTAATCGAAATAACACCCTTCGGTGTTGGGGCACATAATCACATCATGGCCTCGTTTGCTTGCTTCAATACCACCGCTAACTCCCCTCCAGGACATAACGATCAAGTTCTCGGGGAGATCGAGGGATTCTGTTCCCTCCAGTACCTCATCCCAGCCTATGGGGCGCTTGCCTGCCTTGCTTACCATCGTACAAATCTTGCTGGTCATCCAGCTTTGGAGTTCCTTTGCCTCCTGCAGGCCTTCTTCCCTCATGCGTTTTTGACATTTTGGGCAACGCTCCCATGAGGTGTGAGGGCACTCATCCCCGCCGATATGGATGTAGGGATCGCTGAAAAGGGAGGCAATCTGGGTAATGGCGTCCTCAAGAAATGCAAGGACCTGGTCATTCCCAGCGCACAGCACGTCATCGAATATTCCCCAACGGTCCTGCACCTCATAGGGTCCACCACTGCAACCAAATTGGGGATAGGCTGATAGGAGACTGGAGACATGGCCTGGAGTTTCAATTTCCGGAACTACCGTAATATGTCTCTGGTGGGCATACTCCTGGATCTCAAGAATCTCCTGCTTGGTGTAGAGCCTCCCGTATACTCTTCCATCAGTGTACTGGAGTAATGTCCGCTTTGATGCAACACGGTCCAGTTGAGGCCATCCCTCAAGGGGAATTCTCCACCCCTGATCATCACTGAGATGCCAGTGAAAGCGGTTGAGGTGATAGAGAGAAGCCACGTCGATGAGTTTCTTGATAAAAGCAGGCGAGAAGAAGTGGCGGCTGCAGTCAAGCATGAACCCTCTCCAAGGGTAGGAGGGGCTATCCTCGATGTAACAACAAGGCACCTGATGATTGGATGCATGAGAGAGATTTCTGAGTGTGGAGACTCCTCTGAAGGCTCCCTCCTCACTGCTCGCCTTGATCAGGATTTGGGTCTTGCTGATTTGGAGGCTGTACCCTTCCTGTTCATACCCTGTAGACTTCTTTACCAAGATGTCTTCTCCTCCACTCTTTATCTGCAAGAGGGAAGGAGCATGCTCGCTCAAATTACTGAAGGTGGTATCCACAGCAATGGTGATGCCGCTGTGGAATCGAAAAAAACCATCGTGGTCCTCGACGTTGCGAGGCATGGGAAAGAGAAGGTCACTTGCTTTTCTTGTGTGTTGTGTAGCCATGCATTTGTCCTATCATGCTTGGAGTGCCAAGTCAAGTACAAGCCTTGTACAAAGTAAAAGATTTATTGCTTGACAGGGAAGATAGGCAGTGTTACGCTTTGTTTGTACAGAGAGCGAACAAACTCGATAGAGGTATTTGCCTCTGGGTATTTGGAGTATACAGGATTACCATGAGAATTAACAACAACAACTTCCAGAAAAATGCGAACACCTCATTGGTTGCCCAGTTGATCTGGAAGAACCCAGGTATCAGCAGGGTGGATATCGCTCGCGAGTTGAACCTCTATCGCTCAACCGTAACCAATATCATCAGTGCACTCATTGATGATGAGGTGGTGTATGAAGGTGAAGAGGGTAGCGGGGTAAGCAGGGGAGGTCGTAAGCCGATCTGCCTGAAACTCAATGAACATTTTGGTTGTGTTGTTGGTTTTGACATCCAACCCTCCCATTATCGTGCAGTCATTCTCGATATAACCGGTGGATTGCTCTTTCAAAGCAAGGGAAAACTTCCTGAAATAGACTTTGATGGGATTCTTACCTTCTTGATGAATCTTGTGCTCAAGGAGATTGAACGGCTCTCCATTCCCTTGCTTGCTGTGGTTGCCGGGATCCCTGGAATCGTGGATGCCGAGGATGGCATCATCCTCTATGCTGAGCCGTTTGGCCTGAATAAGTATGATTTTTATGATTTCTTTGCAAAACGGTATGATGTGCTTGTCTTTGTAGAGAACGATGCAAACTGTACTGCTTGGTTGGAGATGACCATCAACCGGAATGTAAATCTGGGTGATTTCATGTGCATGATCGCTGACTACCACGAGGGCAACTATCAGTTTGGGGACAGGGCCGGTATCGGCGTTGGTATCGGTCTTTCCATTGAGGGGAAGGTGTACCATGGGTCCCACCACAGCAGTGGCGAGATTTGCACGTTAAGCTGGAGAGGCCACAACAAAGGACAGACTGGACTTCCCGAAGAACTCCTGATCAAATCGGTCAGTGATGAGAAAGCATGGAAGACCTTTATGAAGGATCTCTTCAGTTCACTGGTCCCGATTCTCTCCGTCCTGGACCCTCGGGTGTTTTTTGTCCATGGAAAACCGTTCAGTGATGAAGCAAGGATCAGGGAATTCCTCAGGGAAGAGTGTCCACAGTTTCTCTCTGTGATGGAGAAGATCGGGTGTAAGTTGCTCTTCGATACCAAGGATGAGTTCGTGGTTGCAAAGGGAGCTGCCACGATGTTCTTGCAGAAGTTGTTTGCAGTCCCTGAACTCTCTGAAATAGAAAGTCGTACGCACTTCGATTGGGAGGATGTGATTGACCAAGCATATCCCATTAGAAAGACCTACGAAAAACCAAGGATGGAGGTAACGCATGCCTAAGACGCATACGCTCGCTGATGCGAAACGGGAGCAAAAACGGGCTTACTGGACCCTGGTGCTCCCAGGGTTTCTCATCTATATATCGGTCATGGCATTCCCAACGGTATTTTCTATCTTTCTCAGTTTGAGTGATTATGGTGGTGGTAAGCTCTTTGGCGGTAAGCCGGTTCACTTGGTAGGATTCAAGTGGTATCAGAATCTCTTCAGTGATGAGTACTTCTATCTTGCGCTCAAGAACAATATGTGGATTGTCTTTGTCTCGGTATTCGGGCAAATTCCTCTTGGGTTCTTCCTTGCCTATGTTCTCTACCGTGGGATTGTGAAGTTCGCTGACTTCTTCCAGACGATGATCTACCTCCCCACCGTCATCTCAACTGTTGTCATTGGTATTCTGTGGAAGTCGTTCTTTGCTCCCTATGGCGCATTTCCTGAGCTGGTACGATTGTTCAATCCGCAGTATGAGTACGGGATCAGCAACCACCCTATGCTGCCGGTGCTGTTTGTCATCCTGTGGATGTATACCGGCATGTACTTGATCATCTTCATCGCTAATCTTCAGAAGATCGACAGTGCTGTCATTGAGGCTGCGCGAATTGATGGGGCAAGTGAGACCCAGACACTTCGCTACATCATCCTGCCGGCCCTCTCAGGGGTATTGGTGACCACTGCGATACTTGCTATCAGCGGGTCTCTGAAAAGCTTCGACCTCATCTATGTCATGACAGCAGGAGGCCCTGCAAACCGAACCAGTGTCCTTTCCATCTATATGTTTGACAAGGCCTTCAAGGGAGCCCCGCGATACCCCTTGGCGAATGCAATCAGTACGGTCATGGTCATCATTAGTTTCATGCTTATCGGTCTTACCAAATGGGTCGAAAGCAAGTTCGGGGGGAGAGAGTAACCTATGCGTGATATCAAGGATACCCGTTCAATTCGGGCAAGAGTCAATCTGGTTCTCACCTACCTGGTGATGATTTTCTTTACAGTAATGGCAATCTACCCCCTGATCTGGCTGGTGATGAACTCGTTCAAGACCACCACTGAGTTCCAGCTCAATAAGCTGGGAATCCCAAAGGACTGGGTTTTGATCAACTACAAGGATGCCTGGGTCAGAGGAAAATTCCCCAGTCTGATACTCAACAGTATCATCTACACTGGTATTACCACGGTAGCAACACTAGTGTTCTCCTTCATGGCAGGCTTTGCATTCGCGAAGATTCCCAATAAGGCAACCAAGTATATCCATGGCTCCTTTGTCATTGGGTTGTTGCTTACCTTGCAGTCGATCATGGTACCGCTCTTCTTGATTATCAACTGGGTGGGGCTGTACAACTCTCGTCTTGGTGTCCTGATTCCCTATATCGGAATAGCAATGCCGATGGGTATCTATCTAGGGACAGAGTACATAAAGTCAATTCCTACAGCCCTGGTTGAGTCTGCACGCATTGATGGCGCAACCTATATGAAGATATTCATTTCCATTATTGTTCCCATGGCAGCCCCGGTAGGGGTTACCGTTGCAATCCTGACGGTGACAGGTACTTGGAATGAGTTTATGTTGATAAACATCCTTACCAGCAGTGACGCCCTGAAGAGTTTGCCGGTCGGGGTACAGAAGTTTGCTGGAGCTTTGAGCAGTGATTTCGGCAAGCAGTTTGCAGCACTGGTGATCGGCCTTATCCCCATGTTGTTGTTCTATATGGTTTTTAGGAAAGAGATTACCAAGGGAGTAGCTGCAGGCGCTGTCAAAGGTTGATGGGAAAACAGTTTGACAGCTGGCAGGAGTGATGGTAGCATTAGTTTGTACAAAGTATGAACTAAAACATAGGAGTTGGTTCACATCAGTACAAGGATGTGATGAAACAAGAACCGAGCGGGAGGAAAGACCTGCCGCTGGAAGAGTAGCAAGAAGTCATTAGGAGGTAAAAATGACTGGTTTCAAGAAAGTTTCCGTAGTGGCACTCGCGCTTCTGATGGTAGTAACATCAGTATTTGCACAGGGTACCAAGGAAGATGCAGCAGCATCCGGGCAAGTCGAGCTTACTGTTTTGAATTACATTGACATGTCTGAACCAAACAGTGCCAATGAGATTGCAATGGTTTGGGACAAATTTGAGGAAGAGAATCCAGACATCAAGCTGGTGCGTGAAGACTTGTTCAACGAGCCATTCCACCAGAAGACCGAGGCCTATGTTGCCAGCGGCCAGGTGCCAGACGTTCTCTACATGTGGCCAAGTGGTCGTTCCACCAGCCTGCACACCACCAAAAGTGTAAAGGATTTGATGCCGTTCCTGGAGAAGGATGGTTTGGTGGATACCTACAACCCGGCAACCACTGCTCCCCAGTTTGCAGGGTACCTTGCTGAGCTCCCCAATGGTGTCACCACGACCCACATGTTGTATGTGAATGCCAAGGTGCTCAGAGACAACGGTCTTGATCTTCCCAAGAGCTATGCTGATATGAAGGCAATGGTAGCTCCTCTCAAGGCCAAGGGGATTGACTTGATCGCCATGGACAACATGGATGCATGGGTCATGCAGAGCTGTCTTTTCTCCATGGTTGTCGGCCGTTACGGCGGAGTTGATTGGTATGATGAGCTTGCATCTGGAAAGATCAGCTTCACAGACGACTGGTTTGTCGACTCTCTTGCATTGATCGACGACATGTACAAGTCGGGAATGATCAACCGCAATAGCCTGAGCAGCCCCTATGGCTCCTCACGTGGTAGTTTTGCAAGTGGAAAGGCAGCCTTCTATATTGATGGTGACTGGTCCACCGCTTCCTTCCAGACCGACATCACTACCGGTAAGGCTTTGATCAGCCCCGAATCCCAGCAGAATGATTTCGAGCTTATGGTTATTCCCAACCTTCCTGGTGAGGTTATCCATAACTCCAACAGTGGCGTAGTTGGAACTGGTTGGGGCATGAGTGCCAATATTCCTGCTGGTTCTGCCAAGGAAGAGGCTGCTTGGAGATTGATCAAGTACTTGCAGGGCGAGTATGTCCAGACCTACCGCCTGACCACTGGTGCTTCCTTCCCCTCCAACCTCAATGTTGATGTTGAGAAGGTTGTAGAAGAGAAGAACCTTGAGCCGTTCATTGCAAAGAGAGCTGCATACTATGCTGCACATACCCCGATCACCCCGGTTATCGATGGTGTGCTCCACAGTGATGTTTACAATGTCATCAATACTGGTTTGCAGGAAATCGGTCTTGGAGACAAGAGCCCGATGCAGGTTGCAAGCGAAGTGCAGAAGGCATGGGACAGCTGGAAGAAGAACCAGTAAGGTTTCTCAAGCATTGAATCATAGGAGGGAGCCATATGGCTCCCTCCTCTTTCTAGTGCAGAAGAGAAAAACCTGTGGATTCCCTCTCGATCAATGCACAGCTGAGCATGATATGGTTGTTATCTGGTTGTTTTCCGGTCTCGATCAGATCAAGCATGATGGAAGCTGCAGTGTGGCCTATCTCGAAGAGGGGGAGTGCTACAGTACTGAGTGCCGGACGGCAGACAGAAGTGATGGGACGATTGTCAAATCCAACAAGAGCAATGTCCCTTCCCACCTCGATATCATGTTGATTGCAGTAATCCAAGACCCCCATGGCCATGAGGTCGTTCATGGCAAAAATGGCACTCACTCCTTCCTCGATGAGAAGCGGCGCACTCTGGTACCCAAGATCCCTGCTCCAGTCTCCATATTGGATCATATGGGGATTGTAGGGCACATTGTGCTCATACAACGCTTCCTGGAAACCCAAGAGGCGGTTGTTTGTGTGATAACTATCGCGGACACCAGCGATAACCCCTATCTTGGTGTGGCCCTTGTCCAGCAAAAGTTGTGCGACCTGTCTTGAGGCTTCCCGGTCATCGTACGTTACCGCTGGAACCTCCCGGTTCTCACTGAAGCAGTAGGCACATACAAAGCGTGTATTCTCCTGAATGCTCAAAGTGGCAAGTGCATGGCTATGGCAGCCGATGTAGATGATTCCATCAACCTGCTTGCTGAGCATCTCCTCCAGCATGTCCGATACCAGTTGATTCTTTTCCTGGTTGTGCCCCCCCTCGTGGCTAAAGCGCTTGTCGAAGCGGAGGTTTCCCAAGATATAGTGATAGGAACGCGATTCACAACATACCCCGATTCCGTCAATGATGTCAGGGGTATTGAACACAGTGAGGTCCTCGGCTATGATGCCGAGTGTTTTGCTTGTACCAGTCTTGAGGTGTCGGGCATACAGATTCGGGCGGTAGTTGAGCTGCTTGGCAGCCAGAAGAACTGCTTTCTGCGTATCCTTGCTTACCCCGCTCTGGTTGTTGAGAACCTTGGAGACGGTTGCAATGGATACCCCGACTCGTTCTGCTATTTCCTTTATGGTAGCCATACAGAGAGAGTATACCATAAAAAACGTTTACGAAAAGCAATTTCCTGCTATCGAAATCAATGTTTGTCTAGATAGTTAAGAAACCGTTATAATATAACCAATTAAAAATTATACAGAATGTTCTTTACAGCTAGGCAAAAAGGGTATAGTCTACTCATAGAAGGTTAAACGTTTAGCATTACATAGTAAAAAAGCCTCCAAAAAGATATAAAACCTTAAAAAAATACTAAACGTTTACCAGAGGAGCCTATGAACCAACCGTACCAGATGCAGCGTTTAGATGCCGTTGAAATTACAGACGATCTCTTCTCCCACTATGTATCTCTGATTTCTGATGTAGTGGTGCCCTACCAGTGGGAGATCCTCAATGATCGAATAGCGGGCACAGAACGTTCTCACTGTCTGGACAACTTCAGAATTGCCTCAGGCCAGAAAAAGGGGGCATTCTATGGAGAAGTGTTTCAGGACAGCGATGTGTACAAGTGGCTTGAGGCACTGAGTTACTGCTTGGAGCGGGGTAGGGCGCTCTCCTTTATTCCCATAGCGGATGAGGTTATCTCTCTTATTGCCAGTGCGCAAATGGAGGATGGGTACCTGCATACCTATCACATCATCAATGGAATAGAAAAACGATGGACAAACCTCCTGGAAGCTCATGAGCTCTACTGTGCCGGATATCTTATTGAATCTGGTATTGCCTATGACCATGCAACGGGAAAATCTTCACTGCTCACAATTGCAATGCGCTTTGCTGATTTGATCTGTGATACCTTTGGAGAAGAGGAGGGCAAGAGGTGTGGATATAGTGGGCATGAGGAGATAGAGCTGGCACTGATCGCACTGTATCGCTATACGGGATGCCAACGGTATCTGGATACCGCTTCCTACTTCCTTTCCGTTAGAGGCACAGAGCCTTCTTATTTCCAAGAGGAGATACGAAGACGCAACGGTGAGGGTATTTACCATGAATTCAAGGACTATGACCTCAAGTATGGACAAGCCCATGCAAGGCCTGTGGAGCAAAAGGATGCAGAGGGCCATGCGGTGAGAGCACTCTATCTCTATACAGCCATGGCTGATCTTGCGATGGTTGAAGGAGATGAAGCCTATAAAAAAGCCTGCATCAGACTCTACCAGAGCATTACTGAAAGACGAATGTACCTAACAGGTGGGGTTGGGTCTTCCGGGTATTTGGAGCGATTCACCACTGACTACGACCTGCCCAATGATCGTGCATATTGTGAAAGCTGTGCATCGGTGGGGCTGATGATGTTCTCCAAGCGTATGGCTGAGCTTAATCAGGATGCATCCTACTATGACTCAGTGGAACGGGCGCTGTACAACACAGTGTTATCTGGTATCAGCCATGATGGTATGCGCTACTTTTATGTTAATCCACTTTCTGTCTGGCCGGATGCCTGTATGGAATCTACGAGCATGGCACACGTCAAGAGCCAGAGACAACCATGGTTCAAGGTAGCCTGTTGCCCCACCAATATAGCCAGAACTCTTGCTTCTCTTGGGAAGTACATGGTCTCCGTGGACAAGGACTCCTTGCTCGTGAACCTTTTCATCTCCAGCACCATCACCGTGGAGCGTGGAAATGGTCCGGTGCAGCTGCATATGGATGCTGAACAATCTACACGAAGTGATGTTCATTTTACAGCCAGTGGGACCCTCAATCTACAGATCAGGATTCCAGGGTATGTGAAACACCCCCACTTCATTTGTAATGGAGTGGCGATACAACCAGCTATCGTCAACCATTATGCGAAGATCACCCTACGAGCAGGAGAGGAACTGGTCTTTGCGCTCAATCTGCAACCGCGATGGGTCGCAGCCCATCAGGGAGTGAGGGAAGACGCCTATAAGGTTGCTCTGATGTATGGCCCATTCGTCTACTGCCTCGAGGAGGTGGATAATCAGAAGAACTTGGCAACCATTGGTGTTGATCCGAATGTGGTTCCGTCTCAGGTTGGGAACCTTGATGAACTATCTGGTGCCATGCCTATATTCTCCTATCCCGCAAAAACAGTGGTCCGCAGAGGTGATGACCTCTACGATGAGGCCTCCTACACGATTGGAGAGACGAAGGTACGTGCCGTTCCCTATGCCCTCTGGGGAAACAGGGAGAAAGGGGAGATGTTGGTGTTTCAGCATCTATCTCCATGATACCGTATTACATACCAGCCAAGCTGGTTGAAAAAGGAAGGTAAGAACATGAAAAAAAGAGGATTGCTACTTGTGCTGTTCTTTCTGCTCATCTCTGTATCACTGATGGGCGCTGGAGCAAAGGAAGAGGCTGCAACAGGCACTCGTGTTCCCATAACGTATTCGTTCTGGGGTACTCCTGATGAGGGAGCTGCAGTGCAGAAAGTTGCAGACCGTTTCAATGCATCACAAGACCGTATTTCAGTAGAGATCATGGCCATCCCCCATGACTCCTATGTAACCAAGCTCAATACCTTGGCCACTGCCAAGAACCTGCCTGA
Organism: Sphaerochaeta sp.; assembly: GCA_050252715.1. Lineage (GTDB taxonomy): Bacteria > Spirochaetota > Spirochaetia > Sphaerochaetales > Sphaerochaetaceae > Sphaerochaeta. Next base: position 34,341 of record JBFWKK010000019.1, read on the forward strand.
TTGTGGGATCATGAGTGAGGCTGGCGTATTACAGTTCGCAGAGAATGGTTTGCTGTACGATGTATCAGAGATGTATGGTCCCAATGACTCGAAGCCGTTGGATTCTCTGATCTTCCGCTACCAAGGAAAGCCGGTTGCCTACTCAGCCGCCAATGAGATTCTGTTGCTCTACTACAACAAGGAGATGTTTGATGCTTCTGGTGTTGCCTATCCCCCTGCAGATGCAGCAGATGCTTGGAGTTGGGATGAGTTTGTCCATACAGCCAAGCTCTTGACCTTGGATTCCAACGGGAACAATGCATATAGTGCAAAATTCAACCCCAATGCAATTGTTCAGTACGGATGCATGGTGGAGAATCTCACCTGGCAACTTGAAGTCTGGGCTTTGAGCAATGGTGGTGGTTTTTATTCAGAAGATGGAAGCAAGGTCACCATACACAAAGAGGAGGCCACTGATGCACTGCAAAAGATTGCTGACCTGCATCTGGTCCACCATGTAGCACCTCTCTCAGTTGGCTTGACAGATGACGGGGTGCAACGTTCCCTGATAGCAGGCACCTGTGCAATGACGACCAATGGTGCTTGGAATGTAGGGACTTGTCTTGCCTCAGCACGAGATGAGGGGTTGGACTACGGTGTTGCAGTGCTTCCCTACATGCAGAAGAAGGTAACCATCACAACTGGTGGGCCAAATGTGGTCTTCAGCCAGAGCAAACACCCTGAAGAGGCGATGGAGTGGGTCAAATGGTATATGCAGGAAGAGAACAGCTGGGATTTGATCTCTTCTGGCATTTGGATGCCTGTTCTCGAGAAGTGGTATACTGATGAGGAACTGACTCGAAAGTGGGTTGAAAACCCAGCGTTTCCTCCCTATGAGGAGTACAAGAGCGCTGTGGTGGACTATGCACTCTCCTACAGCCGGCCAACCTCATGGTACTATGTGAACAATACCAATGACTTCAATACCTTGTTGGGTTCCCTCCTCGGGGACGTCTGGACGGGGAAGCGAACGGCAAAAGAGGCCATTGAGGGTAACTACGACGCATTGGTCGCTGCCTTCAAGGGGCAATTGTAGATTGCTTATGTATCTGGTGGCGGGATATCCCGCCACCATGGATATTGCTCGGGAGGTATGTCATGCACGTACGGACAGGCAGATCACTGCAACGGCGGGTTGAAACCAGAGCAGCGTATATCTGTCTCTTTCCATCAATTATTGGATTGATTTTTCTCACCTATATTCCCTTGATCAGTGTTTGTGTACTGGGCTTCTTTCAATGGGGGAAAGGTGCTCCTGAACCAGTATTCATTGGACTGGGAAACTATATCCGGCTCTTTACGGTGGATCCTTACTTCAAGGACTCCTTGAAGGTCACCCTCTATTTCAGTCTGCTTGCAGTCCTTGGCAGTATGCTGTACTCGCTGTTCATTGCAATTCTGTTGAATAGGAAAATACCTGCACGAGGGTTCTTCCGTGCACTTTTCTATGTACCGTATGTGCTTCCTGCCATGGCTGTCTATATTGGTTGGTCTTGGTTGTATGAGTCCAATTTCGGCTTGTTCAACCATGTGCTTTCACTCCTTGGATTTGACAAGATACAGTTCATTGCAGATTCTACGTACGTCGTTCCTTCTCTTGCCTTGATCGCCGTATGGTTGGCAGGGAATCTGATCGTGATATTTCTCGCTGGTCTGCAAAATGTGCCCAAAGTGTATCACGATGCGGCAGAGATTGATGGGGCAAACGGATGGCAACGATTTATGCATGTCACCATTCCCTGCATGACACCCATCATCTTCTACAATCTCCTGATGAGCCTGATCACCAATATGCAGATAGTGGTTCCTGCCTTGGCACTTACCAACGGGGGGCCTGGGAACAGCAGTACCTTCATCACCTACCTGATGTACCGCTATGCGTTCATCAGCAACCAGATAGGGTATGCGGGGGCAATTTCATTCATTTTCTTTGTCATTATTGCAATCTTCACGGCAACGCTCTTCGCAACGAGCAAAAGCTGGATATTCTATGAAGGAGAGCGGTCATGAGCCATTCGTCACTGCAAAGCAAACAACGATTGCAACTGATCAGTGATAGCGCAACGTTGGTGTTGTTGTCCATCATTGGACTCTTGGTCATGCTTCCCATCTGGTGGATGTTCCGCTCCTCGCTCATGAGCAATGCCGAGCTCTATGCATTCCCCCCTTCATTCTTTCCCAGCCATTGGCTGTTCAAGAATTATGGTGATACGTTACAGTTTTTCCCGTTCTTCGCCTACTTGCGAAATACCTTCATGGTGATTCTTCCTGCAGTGTTGGGTGGGACCATAACAGCTACCATGGGTGGCTATGCATTTGCACGGCTTCGGTTCAAAGGGAGGGATTTTCTCTTCCTTCTCTGTGTGGGATCGATGCTTCTGCCTACAATGGTTACCCTGCTTCCCCTGTACATCATGTGGACCAGATTGTTGGGGGTATATGACTCCTATCTGCCTCTGGTACTGCCACACTTCTGTGGAGGAGGAGCCTTCAATATCTTCTTGATCCGGCAGTTTATCAAATCGATTCCCCGTGAGCTTGATGAAGCGGCTACCATTGATGGTGCCGGACCCTTGAGGATATTGATCACCATCATTGTCCCGGCAATCAAGTCTGCCATGATTGTGGTCTCCTTGTTGTTGTTTATCATGCTTTGGAATGACCTGCTTCAGCAGATCATCTATATCAACAGCCAGGAGAAGTTTACCATTGCCCTGGGCTTGGCCCAGTTCAAGGGAAGTCTTGGTACCGATTGGTCAAAGATCATGTGTGCGACCTGTATGTCCTTTATTCCCGGTATCATCTTCTACCTGATTGGACAACGGTACTTCATTGAGGGCATTGTCATGACTGGGATGAAGAACTGAGAACTTCTTGCAAGTGGGAAAAAGAAAAAACCCCACCAAAAAACAGGTGGGGCTTTCTGTCAGTGGCTGCATCCCCACAGATCATAGATGGTGAGTTTCTTCTGGAACTCATCGAGACTTACATCCCTTCTTGGCTTGAAGGTGACCACCTTCTGTGCCGTCGGCCTGATTGCAAAGAGGTTATCGCTGAAAACACCGGGGATGTCCTGCGCATCCAATGCAACTTCGAAGGCAGGGTGGGTGCAGCGTACCGTGATGGAAAAACCTCCAACACTCTCCTTTACTTCGCTCTTGATCTCAGGATTTTGCAGCTTGCTCCTCTTTGGTGCATCCAGAAACAGTTCATTCTCACAATACAGGTCATCACTCTTGAGCTTCACATAGATGAAGGTGTTCGATCGGTCAATCTTCCGTTTCTTGTGCAAGTGTATTGTGCACATATGGGTGCTGCTCTTTGCCTTGCAGTCCAGGTGATATTCCATCTTGTTCAGTTTCTTTCCTTCATACGTGCAGAATTTCACCGAGAGCTTTGCATCCTTGATATCCTTGTATCCGTCGTGTACTACATAGACCTCAACAATACCATCCTCCTTCATATAGGCGATAGGAAGGGTGGGACTGTAGAATCGTTTTGCAGCATAGTGCAGGAGTTTCCAGGTTCCCCGGTAGTCGATCGAAGACCAGGAAGCAACCGGCCAATTGTCATTCAACTGCCAGTACAGTGTTCCCATGCAGTGTGGCATGGTGGTCCTCCAATACTCGATTGCCATCTTCATGGCTTTTGCTTGCTGTACCTGGGAGAGGTAGAGCATCTGTTGGAAGTCCCGTGGGAATCGATAGTATCGGGTGAAATTCTCCATGATGATGGAGTTCCCCCGTGGATTCTTCTGATGGTGTTCCATCACCTCACTGGTGAGGTTCAACATCGCTTCATCTGCGTAGGTCTGGACGGTTGAGAGAAGTGGAAAGCTCTGGAACCCAAATTCACTGACAAACCGTGGCTGAATTGCATAGTACTCTTCGAAACTCTTTCCCTCATGCCAGACCGACCAGAAGTGCATATCGCCCTTGCTGTCATCATGCCAGTTGTCGGAGAAATCATTTTCCCCGGCACTAGGACTGCTTGGCCACCACTGCCTGTTGGGGTCAAGCTCCTTGATGACCCTTCCCACGACCCCCTCGTTCAGTCGGTCATAGTCAATTACATAGCGGTATGGACTATTACGCGTCTCTTCATACCAGGTTATCGCTCCAAGGTCCTCATTGTTGCCACACCAGAGGGCGAGACTGGGATGGTCTTTCAGCCTGGGAACCTGATAGCGTAGTTCAGCCTCCACACTGGCAAGGAACTCTGCATGTGAGGGATACATGGAACAACTGAACATGCAATCTTGCCAGACAAGGATGCCTTTCTCATCACACAGGTCATAGAACACGTCCTTTTCATAGAGTCCTCCGCCCCAGAGCCGGATCATATTCATATTTGCATCAACACAGGATTGCAGGAGGTACTCATAGCGATCAGGTGTCAAGCGACTGGGGAGGGCATCAAGTGGAATCCAGTTTGCGCCTTTTGCAAAGATATCCCTCCCGTTAACAGTGAAGACCATGGGCTTTCCCCCATCAGCTTCCTCTTCAGTTTTGACCTGCAAGGTCCTGAAACCGATGCGCTTTTCAGCTTGTGTGCTGCCGATATGCACTTGCAGGGGATAGAGGGTTGCCTTTCCCTCTCCATTTGGCCACCAGCGTTTTACCTTGCTGCAGAGCAGATGGAACTCAATCCTATTCAGTCCTTGCTGTAGGGAAATTGATCCTGATTGCTCTGAACCTGCGATACTGGCGCTGCAGTCAAGCTTCTGTTGTTTTCGGGCATTGTAGATCACGGTAATATGTGCATCCCACTGATCCTTTTCCCGAAAAACAGTGTCGCAATTGACCGATTCAATGATTCCCTCATGTATGAAATTGAGTTCTATTGGTTCATAGACTCCCATTGCGAGGATGCATGGACCCCAGTCCCACCCACTGTGGCACTGGGTTTTTCTCACCAGGTTTCGATGCTTTGCACTGACCGGATAGAGGGAGTAGGGAATTGTGTAGGGAAGCTTTTCAGCCTCCTTGACTGCGTGTTTCTCAGCGCTGGTAAACACGAGGGATAGGGTGTTCTCTCCTGTCTTCAATGCATCGCTTACATCGTATCTCCATCTACGGAATTGGTTGTCCATGTGACCAATGTCCTTCCCATTGAGGCTTGCGGTGATAATGGTATCGGCCATCTTCAGGGTAAGAATGGCGCTTGCTGCGTGAAGACTCTGCTCGTCAACCAGAAATGTCTTGGTAAGTACCCAATCATGTTGGCCCACCCACTGTATATCCAGTTCCTGTTGGCCCCAGTACGGGTCAGGGATGAGTTGTTGCTCCAAGAGTGCGCTGTGGATATCTCCAGGGAGATTACAGGGAATATGTGCATGTTCCAAGAAGTAGGGGCAGTATGATGCGATTTCGTTCGTGTCCAGTGGGCTGAGAAGCCAGGAACCATTGAGATCTATTGTTTGCATGTATGGGATACCTCCAGTGGTGAGTATACCATAAGCCCCTGGTATGAGGGGTAATTGTTCACTCCATATCTTGTGACTTTTTCTCTTTGAGCCTATACTGCAGGTACTGAAAAATGAGGTCTTTCTGTGAAGTCATATACGCAAGGAACTGATGAAGCTTCCATGCAGGAAAAGGGTAGCACTCACTTCGATCTGAAAGCACTTCTCTTGGCTGGCCTTTTGACCCTCCTGCTCTTACTGATTACCTTCACGCTTTTTTCTGCGTGGGGGTCTCGATATGTCCAGGACAGAAAGCAACGGGCACAGATGGAGCTCCTGAATATCAGGAAAAATCTCTTTCTTTTCCTTGGAAATCAAGAGATGTTCACTACGCTCTACGGCCTTAGACTGGAAGAGATGCTGAAAGACGGGGATGTACCATCCCTGTCTGATGGCTCGTCATATCTCACTGTCCTTGAAACTGAACGGCAATCCTTCAGCTTTGCAACCTTGGCAGAGAATGGGGTGATCATCGACCAATATCCTGTGGAAGGAGGCCTCTCTGTCGGTTTTGATCTGAAGACGCTACCTCTCTATCGGGAGCACATCGAGCATCTCATGAGACAGGATACGGTTACGATTGATGGGCCTATCTATCTTGAAGATGAAAAGCCTTACCTGGTCTTTCGCTACCCACTGCTCGTGAAAGACAAGCAAGCCTGGGGACTGCTGAGCCTCTATTTTGAGATGGATGCCTTCCTGGAAGGCGCGGGGCTGCTTGAGCTCTCTGACTCCTACCGCTATCGATTTGTTTTCTCCCACTTGGGCAGTGATGATGCCTACCTCTGGGGTGAGGAGATTCCAAGGGAGGAGGACCCCCTTAGCTTGATGCTCTCCTACTCCCTTCTGACTTGGGAGATGCAGATTGCTCCAAAGGACCGTTGGAGTTCTGGACAACCACTTCTTTTGATCTACGGCATTCTGGGGAGCTTGGTATCCATTGCTTCGGGAGTGCTGAGCTATCGCAGACAGGTACACCTTAAACATTATAAACTCCGCTCTGTCACCGACGGCCTTACCGGTCTTTTGAACAAACGGGAATTTCTTGTTCGATTGCAGCAGGAGATACGGGAAAAACAGATTTTTGCGCTTGCCTTGCTCGACATTG
>JBFWKK010000020.1:0-39458 GCA_050252715.1 Sphaerochaeta sp.
AGAATGCTGGCCGCAACCAAGAAACAAGATTGAGACAATACAATATATTCTGCCTGAGGGCCGTTCCAATTTGTTCTATTACAATGGGATGGACCCTCTTTTTCTTGTTTTTAGGTGAAAAGACAGGGTGCTTATGATGGTACCGTATTTGTAGCATTCTGACTAGTCGCGATGAGTTGCCAGAAGCCTACAACTGGGATAGAATAGCGGGCAAAAGAGGAGCTCATTGTGGCTGAGATCTATGTATGTGGGCATCGCAATCCGGATATGGACAGCATCTGTGCTGCTTATAGCTATGCATATTTGAAGAGTAAGGTGGATCCGAACAATACCTATCTTGCTGTGAGATGTGGAAATCTCAACGATACAACCAAGGCTCAGTTTGAGCGGCTCAGGGTAACCCCTCCTCCCTTTATCAAGGATGTTAGGACCAAGGTCCTGAGCGTTACAAGAAATACTGATTCCGTGGTCCAGATAACAGATCCTGTGTACACCTTGGTCTCCTTCTACGGTTCATCCAATAGGTCTTCGGTTGTACCGGTTATGGAAGGAGCCCAGTACCGGGGGCTTCTGAGCGTTGATGAGGTAAGCAGCTTTGTGCTCAAGGAGAACAGCGGGCAGAGGCCGCTCTATCACTTCGTAGTGGAGAACTTCCCGAAAGTGCTAAAGGGTTCCTTTCTCAAGCGTGGGAGTGCTAATACCTTCGATGCCCCCATCATGGTTGGTGCAATGCGCTATGTGATTTTCTGTAGGCATATGGAATCCCTGGAAGGAAGACCTCCAATTTTGGTGGTCGGAGATAGGGAAGACCACATCAGAAAAGCTATAGAATTGCAAATTCCGGCCATCATTCTTACAGGAATCGAGGATAATGTTACCAGTAATGTAGATTGGGATGCCTACCAAGGGACTGTCTATCTTAGTGCCCTGGATACTGCAGAGACCCTCAGGCTGCTCCGTCTCAGCGTTCCGGTGAAGGAGCTCATGGTGCAGGATCCTATCAAGATTGAGGATGACTGTCTCTTTGATGTGGCCAGGGATATTCTTGCCGATAGTGAATACCGTGGGCTTCCAGTTTTCAGTGGAGGGGAATACAAGGGTTTTGTCACTCGACGTTGTTTCCTTGATCGACCAAAGACAAAGGTGATCATGGTTGACCATAACGAGAGTGAGCAAGGGGTAAGTGGCATCGAGGAAGCAGAGGTCTTGGAGATCATTGACCACCACCGACTTGGAGCTGCGAAGACTCGCAATCCAATCTACATATGCTGTGAGCCACTTGGTTCAACCTGTACCATCATCTATAAGCTCTTTCTCCGTCATAATGTGGAGATTACCCAGGAAATGGCCCGGGTTCTTCTCTCTGGCATCGTCAGTGATACGGTGATGCTCAAAAGCCCCACCACCACCTTTGAGGACTATACCGCAGTCCAGGACCTTTTGGTGTTGGGTGATGTGAGTGACATGCGCAGGTTCGGGGAAACAATGTTCAGCAGTGGTGCCTCCCTCGCGAAGGAAGAGCCGAAGAAGATGATTTCCTCAGACTTCAAGGTCTACCGGGAGTTGGGTGTTGCATTCGGCATTGGTCAGTGTGAGGTTACCACGCTCAGCGATGTGGATGAGTACAAGGATGCATACCTCTTTACGTTGGATCAATACCGGCTCGCACAGGGGCTTGATTGGGCGATGTTCCTGATTACAGACGTGGTCAGGGAGAACAGCATGCTTTTGATGACAAGCCTTCCCATTACTGAGAGAAAACTTGCCTATGAGAAGGCAGGGGAGGGTATCTACTTCCTGCCTGGGGTGCTCTCCAGAAAGAAACAGTTGCTGCCGGAAATTCTCAGAGTCTTGGAAGAGTAGTGTCTACTTGATCTCAGCAATGGTTATGACGCTTGGTATGGTCTTCAGGTTCTTGATGATCTTCCTAAAGTCGTCTTCCTTCTCCACTTCCATGGTAAAGGTTCCCCGCAGCTTCCCTTCCTCATCGTCGTGCAATCTTCCTTCTATGAGATGTCCCTTGTACTTGCGAAGCGCTCCCTCGATCTCCCCGAAGAGGTCATAGGTCCTTTTGCTTGTAACACTGAAACGCTTGGTAAGTTTGGGAAACTCAGTCTCCCACTCAACTTCAATCGCCCGATCTTCGATCTCAGCCATATTCTTCAAGTTGGGACAACTTCGCTTATGAACGATGATTCCTCGCCCTCGACTGATGTATCCTACAATGTCATCACCCCTGACTGGATTGCAGCACTGGGCTATATGGATCATCATGTTCTTCTCTTCCCCAACACGGAACTTCACGCGCTTTGCATCAAATACCTCCCTGACAATGTTCTCCTCATCAAGGGGTGCTTGTGGCTGGGGTTGTGGCTGGGGTTCCTCCTTGGGGGAGGCTTTTCTCTTTGCAATGATGTCCTTGTCTATCAGGATATTCTCATCGTACTTGTTCAGCCATGCCTTGATCTTCTTTCTGGCACTGCTGGTCTGTGCATACCGTAGCCACTGCAGGTGTGGTCGGGCATTCGGGCTGGTCAGGATCTCGATGACCTGCGTATTTTTCAAGGGTGCGTTGAGTGGAATGATCGAACCGTCAGCCTTTGCCCCAGTAGTGTGGTTGCCAACCTCGGTGTGGATCTGGTAGGCGAAATCGAGAGCAGTCGCATTGGTCGGCAACTCAACGATATGGCCCTGGGGGGTGAAGACGTAGATGGTGTCCTTCAGCAACTCTCCCTTGATATCCTCCATATAGGATTCGCTGCTCTCAATCTCATTCGACCAAATCTTGAGCTTGCTGATGATTCTGGAGAACTGCTCATTATCCATTTTGTTCCAGGATCCGCTGTCGCTGCCTGTGTCAGCCTTGTAGCTCCAGTGGGCGGCAACACCGTATTCAGCGGTGAAGTGCATTTCCTTGGTTCTGATCTGGATCTCAAGGAGTTTGCCGTCAAGGGCCATGACCGTGGTATGGAGACTCTGGTAGTTGTTTGCCTTCGGCATTGCGATATAGTCCTTGAACCGTCCCTCGATCGGAGGCCAGAGGCGGTGGACAACTCCCAGTATGGTATAGCACTCAGTAACTGTATTGCAGAGGATGCGAACGCCAAGGATATCGAATATTTCGTCAATCTCCTTCTTGCGTTTCTTCATTTTCATGTAGACGGAATAGGTGTGTTTTGCTCTGCTGGTGACAATGACATCGCTCAGTTCTGCGTCCCCGCAAGCTCGGTAAATAGATTTCTCGATCCTGTTGAGGTAGGCTTTCTGTTCACTCTTCTTGCTCAGCAGGTAGTCCTGGATATAGTTGAAGGTATCGATTTTCAACACTTTCAGGCTGAGGTCCTCCAGCTCATCCTTCAGCCAAGAGATGCCGAGGCGGTCGGCAAGGGGAGCAAAGATGTCCAGGGTATCTCCGGCAATCTCTTTTGCGCGCTGGGGATTGAGATGTTGGATTGTACGCATATTGTGCAGCTTGTCAGCGAGCTTTATGATGATGACACGGATATCTTTGCTCATGGCGAAGAACATCTTGCGGATCGTCTCTGCCTCCTGGACACTCTTGTTCATTGTCTTGAGGTTCGCGATCTTGGTCTCTCCCTCGACCATATCCGCTACCGCCTCTCCGAAGGTCTGTTTAAGCTCCTCATAGGTGGTATTGGTATCTTCCAGTGTGTCATGCAAGAGGCCTGCACAGATGGTGTCAGCATCCATCTTGAGCTGTATCAAAATTTCACCGACTGCGAGGGGGTGGATGAGGTAAGGTTCTCCGCTTGCCCGTTTCTGGTTCTCGTGTTTGCTGTCTGCGAAGGTAGCGGCAGCCAATATTTTTTCTTGGTCTGCTTTGGGATACTTGTACGCTTTCTGGATGAAGCGCTCGATCAACTGTTCGTACATGCTTGTACCCCCCAAACTACGCGTTCATGACCGGCAAGATCCCGGGCAATGGTGATGTCAACAAAAGAATGTTCCTCCATCATGGAAGCCACTTCTGCTGTTTGCCGATAATCACATTCGATAAACAATGCACCCCGCTGTAACAGATGTGTTGTACTTTGCCTCACCAAGGTACGTATCAAGGCAAGTCCATCAGTCCCTTTCCCATCCAAGGCATTCCTCGGCTCCCAGGCAACCTCCCTCGATACTTCGCCGCACCATGTGCCGGTGAGGTATGGAGGATTGCTCACGATGATACCATATTTCTCGTTTGTCGTGGAGAGGAGATCCGCTTCCAAGATGGGTAAAGCCCTTCCCCGCAAGCTAAGAGCATTTTCCTGTGCGACATCTAGTGCTTTCTGTGAGATGTCTGAGAGAGTAACCTCTAAGCCAAGCTCAAGGGAGAGGGTAATGCCGATGGCTCCACTGCCGGTACATACATCGATGATGGGAATGATTTCCTCTCTTGGCTTATCTTTGGCATATGCCAATACTTCCTCGACTATTGTCTCCGTGTCAGGGCGTGGAATGAGGGTATGCTCATTTACCAGGAAATTTCGCCCATAGAACTCTTTTCTTCCCAGGATATATGCCATCGGCTTGTAAGAAAGCCTTTCGATTCTCAGTCTTTCAAGTTCTGTTAGCTCTTCCTCAGAGAGTATGCGATGACTCTCTACAATCTGATGGACCTGATCCAGACCTGTTGCCATCTCAAGCAACAGGCGGGCATCCAGGTCATAGCTCTCCCCTACCTGCCCACTTTGCAGCAGTCGTACGGTCTGTTGCTTCCATTGGGCAATAGTCATGCACACGTTCCTTATGCTTCCTTGAGTGCCGCTTCACCTGCGGCTATCTTCAGTGCTTCGACCACCTCATCAAGGTCTCCTGCCATGACAAGCTCAAGCTTGTAGAGGGTGAGGTTGATTCTATGGTCTGTAAGCCTGTTCTGCGGGAAGTTGTAGGTTCTGATGCGTTCGCTTCGATCTCCCGAACCCACCTGGCTTTTTCTTGCCTCAGCTCGTTCACGGTTCTTCTTCTCCTCCTCCAAGTCAAAGAGACGGGAACGAAGAACACGTAGTGCTTTTGCCTTGTTTTTTATCTGGCTCTTTTCATCCTGACAGATGACCACCAAACCCGTTGGCAGGTGTGTCAGGCGAACAGCACTGTCAGTGGTATTGACGCTCTGTCCACCTGGACCTCCCGCGCGCATGACGTCCGTCTTGAGGTCTTCCTGACGAATTTCAATATCGGTCTCCTCGGCTTCGGGCAATACTGCAACGGTGACGGCACTGGTGTGGATTCTTCCTCCGCTTTCAGTCTCAGGAACACGCTGGACACGGTGTGCCCCGCTCTCAAAACGTAGAGAGCCATAGACATCCTTGCCGCTGATGGAGAGCACCAGCTCCTTGTACCCTCCGATGCCTGTCTCATTGGAGGAGAGTATTTCCATCTTCCATCCTTTGGCATCTGCATAGTGCGAGTACATGCGGAACAGGTTGGCTGCAAAAAGGGCTGCCTCTTCCCCTCCTGTGCCTGCCCTGATCTCCATGATGATATTCTTTCCCTCCATGGGATCGGGGGGAATGAGGAGCATTTTGGTTTTTTGTTCACTTCCCCTGAGCTGCTCTTCCAGATCATCAAGTTCCTGCTCAGTGAGTTCAAGCATTTCCGGGTCTTTCTCTTCCTTGAGCAGCAGTTTTGCATCGGCAATCTGTACCTTGAGATTTTCCATACGTTTCATCTCATCGATGATGGGAGAAAGGTGGGATCGCTCCTGGGTAAGACTCTTATACAATTTCATGTCCTGCATGGTCTCAGGACTACTGAGTTTTTCATCAATATCTGCAAGCTGCTTCTCATACTCGGGCAGTTTTTCTAGCATGGTTCTCTCCTACAGGGCAAGTATACAAAAGTGGTGAGGCTTTGCATAGCGTTACTAGATATCCAATTGGGAGAGTGTTTGATGGTTCTTCTCAACAATGTGAGGGCTGAGTCTGTTCATACGCAGGAACAGAAGCCCTCCTGAGAGGAAAAAGAGCGAGGGGATGAGCCCCATGTGGAGGCGAATGCCCCAGATTGCTTGGCTGCTTATCGCCAGGGGATCGAAACCTGTTGCCTCATGGACAATGAAGAAGACCAGTGCTTGGCTAGCATAGCTGAATCGCATGAAAAATGCCCTAATACCTAGGACAACCCCATCATCACGACGCTTTTGTTGTACAACCAGGCTATCAATTACATCAGCCATAGCGGGGCTCATGAATGTCCAGAATCCTCCAAAACCCAAACCCCAGAGAGCCATGGCAACAATATATGCCGGTGCGCTTGCCAGGAAGGTCAGTGGGAATGCGAAGAGAGCCAAGACAAAGGAACAGATAATCAGCATCAGCTGGTTGTTTTTCAACCGTTTTGCAATCTGCATCCAGATGAGAATGGAGAACAAAGTGCCAACCAACATCCCAGCAAAGATGGGAGTGGCTTGGCTGCTTTTTGCAGAGAGTACATATTTGACTACATAGTTCACACTTGCGGTCATCAGCATGCATCCGCTTTGATAGAAGAAGAGCAACCAGACAAATGCGAGCAAGTTTCTGTTTCTCAGTGCCTGCTTCATCTGAGTGAAGAAGTGAGGGGACTCCTCCTGTTCCTTTTGGTGGGCAAACCTTGCAACCATCTCCTTCGTTTCAAAAACACCAAAGCTTACCAGTACGGTACAAAGAAGACTGACCAGGCCAATGATCATGGCACATACAAGGTAGCTCTCCCTGATCCCATAAGAGAAGAACAGGGGAGGAATGATGAATCCGCTGGCAATTCCCAATACCCCTATTCCCGTACCTATTGCCGCTGTGGTGGTGCGTTCTCCCTGGCTCCTGAATTTGTCTGGATAGATGCTCTGGTAGTTTACCTCCCACAGCGAGTAGAATCCATCGTAGAGGCAGATGGTGAGAACCATCCAGAGAAAGACAGGAAGTGGGTTCTCCTGGGCGTTCCAGCTTTTAGGAACACTGAAGATCAGGATGAAGAAGATGCTGCTGAGAACGAGTCCGAGGATAATCCACGGGAACCTTCTTCCAAGTTTTTTGGAAAATGGGGCTCCTTTGTTGGTGATGTATCCGATCACAGGATCATTGACGGCATTCCAGAGAGAGTAGAGGATGGTCGCAAGTGCTGCGTAGAGAGCAGACAATCCTACCTCCGTCTCGTAGAACATGAAGACGATGCTGCCGAACGCACCAGTGAGGAATTCAGCAATGAATTTGCCCATTCCATAGGAAACCATGATCCCTTTTTTCGTCATGACACACCTGCCTTGATTCTTTATACAGCAGGGAGGCACTCCTGTCAAAACAAAGAGGGGGCCTAGTGTTTTTCCTCGGTGAACCGCACCACCATATGGACAACGGCAACCTGGTTGCTCTCGTTTGCGATGGAGTGTTCAACATCGCAGTGGTAAACCAGGAAGTCATGCTTCTTGATTTCAGCCGTATTATCCCCGGCCTTGACCTTTACAGCCCCTTTTACTACGGTCAAATACTCCTGGGTGCCTGCGTAGTGGGGTTCGCTGCTCAAGATGCTGTGAGGTTCAAGGGTTACAAGGTACATCTCCAGGTCTTCGACCATGCTCAAGGAGCTGAGAATGCGGATGGATACCCCGTTCTCGTGGGTCTCAAGTTTTGGTGCGTCCTCCCCAGCTGGGTTGAGGGTGAAGACGCGTTTGGGAGTGTCATCAGCGTCGAGCAGGTCATTGAGTTCAACGTTCAACCCACGTGCAATCTTCCAGACCGTTGCTACAGTGGGGTTAACCTTGTCAGACTCTATCTGGCTCAGCATTGCCTTTGAGACTCCAGAACGTTCAGAGAGTACATTGAGTGTCAATTTCCTGCTGGTACGTATCCTTTGTATGTTCTTTCCGATTTTCGGTGGGGTCTCCATGATAGCGCTCCTCTTGTTAAAAGTTTGACATAGTGAAATCAGTTTATTATAATGAACATGAATATTGTATGTCCCCCCACGGGATATTGTCAAGGAATGTACGCTTGGAGGGTCTGATGAAAAACATTCTGATCATAGGTTCTTTAGGTCAACTGGGCTCTGAAATAGCGTTGGAGTGCCGACTTCGATACGGCTCTGAGCATGTGGTGTTGACTGATATCAGAGACGATGTAAATCGTTCCCTTATTGAGGGAGGCCCCTTCTATAAGGTGGATGCCCGTGACGGATCTGCCATCGCTGAGATTGTAAAGAAACATAAAATCGATACCATATACCACTTGGCGGCCCTCCTCTCAGCAAAAGCAGAGGCAAACCCCCTTCTGGCGTGGGATCTGAACATGAACGGTTTGATTGCAACCCTGGAGGTTGCCAGGCAGTACCACTGTGCCGTGTTCACCCCCTCCTCAATCGGGGCATTTGGTCCAACCACTCCGAAACAGTTCACCCCACAGGATACCATTCAACGTCCAACTTCCATCTACGGGGTGACAAAGGTCGCCGGTGAGTTGCTCTGTGATTACTACCATCATGCCTATGATGTGGATACAAGAGGCGTTCGGTATCCTGGGATCATCAGCAGTCTTACCCCTCCCGGCGGGGGCACGACCGATTATGCGGTGGAAATCTACTATGAGGCAGTAAAGAAACAGCATTACACCTGTTTTCTGAGAGGGGATACCTACTTGGATATGATTTACATGCCTGATGCTGTGGAAGCTGCAATCCAGATCATGGAAGCTGACCCCCACCGCCTCAGACATAGAAATGCGTTCAACGTCGCCAGCATGAGTTTCTGTCCCGAAGAGCAGGCAGCCTATATCCGTACACTCATACCAGAGTTTACCATCTCCTATGAGATAGATCCGGTCAAACAGGCAATTGCAGATTCCTGGCCAAACTGTCTTGAGGACTATGCTGCACGGGTGGAGTGGGGATGGAACCCCACCTATGACCTGGAGACAATGACCCATGATATGATAGAAACCATCAAAAGGAGGATGACATGACTGAAGCATTGACTGAGGAACTGAAAGCATTTTTTGCAGAACAGGAACGTTCTGGTCTGATGAAGAAGGAGCGGGTGCTGCAAGGCAAGCAGCAGAGATCGATCACCGTATCCGATGGAAAGGTTCTCAACTTCTGTGCAAACAACTATCTGGGCTTGGCCGACAACAGTGAGGTCATCCAGGCAGCGAAGGATGCGCTTGACAGGTGGGGCTATGGCCTCTCATCGGTTCGGTTCATCTGTGGCACCCAAGAGATCCACAAGGAACTGGAACAGCGCTGCAGTGCTTTTCTCCACACCGATGACACCATTCTCTTCACGTCCTGCTTTGATGCAAACGGGGCACTTTTCGAGCCGCTTTTAGGGGAGGAGGATGCAGTTATCAGTGATGAGTTGAACCATGCATCGATCATCGACGGGATTCGACTCTGCAAGGCCAAGCGGTATCGCTATAAACACAGCGACATGGAGAGCCTCAGGGAGGCTCTTGAGGAGAGCCAAGGGCAAAGAAGACGTCTGATCGCTACTGATGGTGTTTTCTCCATGGATGGGGATATTGCTAAGCTCAAGGAGATTTGCGCTCTTGCACTGGAGTATGAAGCCTTGGTCATGGTTGATGACTCACACGCAACCGGTTACCTGGGACCAAATGGTCGGGGAACTGTAGAGCTTTGCGGAGTTGAAGGAAAGGTCGATCTGATCACCACCACCTTCGGAAAGGCCTGTGGAGGTGCAAGCGGGGGTTGTATTTCAGGGAGACAGCTTCTGATTGATCTCTATCGGCAGAGAGCCCGTCCCTATCTTTTTTCCAATACCCTTGCTCCAGCCATTTGCGGGGGGACGATCAAGGTCATTGATCTTCTGGAGGCAGGCAACCCCTACAAAGAGAAGACAATGCGCAATGCAATCTACTTCAGGGAGAAGATGACGGAAGCAGGCTTTGATCTGGTCCCAGGGGAGACTGCCATCGTCCCGGTTATGATATATGACGAGGCTAAGGCAGTGGAGATGGCCGACAGGCTCTTGAAGGAAGGCATTTATGTCATCGGGTTCTGTTATCCGGTGGTGCCCAAGGGTAAGGCACGCATCAGGGTACAACTCTCTGCCACCCATACCTTGGAAGATCTGGATATGGCTGTACAAGCATTCAGGAAGGTTGCGGGAGAGATGCATCTCCTCTAGGAGAAGATGCGCTTCTCAAGGTTCTCAGCGTAGCTCTTCAGGTCGGCAAGCACCAGTTTCTCCTGTGCAGGTGTTTCTGTGCTTGCCAGCCGTTCCTCAATCTTTCGCTTGAAGAAGTTCCAGTTCATCTTTATGGTTCCAGGCGGATTGAGCGTTCTTTCTGCACAAAAACTACGCCACTTACGCAGTTGATCTTCCCTGAGCGCATCCTCCCAGTTCCTTGCAACATGACGGAAAAGCATGGTCGGAATCCTTGAATCTTCCCAGTCGAGGTGCAGGGAGAGTTTTTCCTTTGGTGTAGCTTCCCTGATTAAGGAAAAACGCTTCTGGTCGGCATCACAGAAGAAACGGTCATAGAGCTGGAAATCTACATCATCAACTCCTTCAAAGGAGTCCTCAACATTACGGGCAATCAGCAACAGGTTTGGGTGATTGAGGATTTGTTGGTGGCGGAAAAGAGCGAGGTCCTTGTCCAGTCCCAGTTTAACGGCAAGCTTGTCGGTGAGGACACTCTGTGGGGAGACAAACGGGCATTTGTTGATCGCCAGGGTGAATACCCCGTCAGTCTTGAGCAGCGTCTCCTCGGTGGCATGCAGCAAGGGAGCGGTGTCCCGGCTCAAGTCAAAGCAGATGATGGCATTTGCATTGCTCTTCATATGGGTGATGGGAGTGATAAGACGAGAGCACCCCTCATTCTTGCTGAACATGGCCGCTGTGTAGAGTACCGGCTGGCCGAACGGAGTGGACACCACTCGTTTAACCTGGCTCTTGGAACGAAGTGAGAAGTAGTACTCATAGAGCTTTGGCTGCTTCTCCTTGATCAGGCGGGCTATTTCAATGGTAGCCTTCACATCTACCAAGGCATCGTGAGCACCTTCCTGGTTGATCTTGTTTGCCTCGGTCAAGCTGGTGAGGCGGAACGTGGGATTTCCGGTGGTTTCCTTTCTGGGTGGCCAGATGATGCCATCTGGACGGAGGTCATAGGCAGCCCGCACCAGATCGATGATGTCCCACCGCGAGCAGTTGTTCTTCCATTCCCTCTGGTAGGGGTCGAAGAAGTTCCTATAGAGTGCATTTCTGATGAACTCGTCGTCGAAGCGTATATTGTTGAATCCTGCGACCACGGTAGATGGCTTGGAGAATTCTGCATTGATTCGGGCGATCATATCGCTCTCGCACATTCCCTTTTCGTTCACTTCCTGGGGAGTGATGCCGGTAATGGTGCAGGAGAGGGGATCGGGAAGATAGTCATCACTGAGCTTGCAGTACAGGACAATCGGTTCTCCAATTGGATTGAGGGAGAGATCTGTTCTCTGTCCAGCGAATTGGGAAATTCTATCGTAACGGCTGTCGAGACCGAATGTTTCAAGGTCATACCAAAAAATGGTCTGTTTTGATGAGTGCATATTCATGGAATCAGTGTACCATAGATGTGAAGTTATGTCTTTTTCCCGTGAATAGGTTGTTCTCTTTTCAGAGGTGAATTATCATAATGCAAAGGATGCCCATGAAATACGTGATGACCTTTCTGCTGATGTGTTGTCTGCTCTTCCCCTTAGGGGCAAAAGAGCCTACCCCAAATGATGTCACTGTGGCTATTGCAGCCATCACTGACTCGACCATCTGTGCGGTTGCAGCGTTTCTCAATACCCCGAGTCTTGATCTCCCGGGAAGCAAGCTCTATTTCAGAGGTGATGAAACATTGCCTCATATCCTGACCTTCCAGGAGGCCGATCTTGGTACCTACTTGCCAATCTTCCTGGAGACCAAGAAAGGAGGAGACTCCTTCTTTGCATCCCTCAAGCAGGCTGCTCGAGGTCCCTTGAACGATGTTGCAATCCAGTACCTGAGCGTCCATGCGTGGGAGAAGGGCCAGGCCGTTCTCAAAGGGGCTGCAGTGACTGACTGGGGGGACGGCATTACGCTTCCATCCCTTATGGGATCGGTAATACAGAGCGGGAGAATCCCCCAGATCATTGTGACCGCTGATGTCATTGTTGATGGCAGGCGGGTCAGTACTGCGGTCAGGGTTGAAGGTAAATTCATGTTGCATACCGATAGTGCCGGGTATTTTGCGGTACAGCCGCTTACATTGAAAATCAACGGAAAGGAAGTAGAGGTATAGGTGAGCCTCGCTTTCTACAGGAGGAAGCATGTCCGATAGTGTCCAAAAGGCTGAAGCGTTCTTGAATAAGAGGGGAATTGCCCCAGAAACAGTAGATATGGAGCAGTTGCTCGCAACCTTTCTGCTGGAGATGGAGCATGGCCTGTCTGATGAGAATGCAAGTAGTTTGAAGATGATCCCTACCTATACCAAGGTAGTCAGCGATATTCCCAAGAATGAGCCGGTGATTGTGCTTGATGCAGGAGGGACCAATTTCAGGACGTGCCTTGTCACCTTCGATGATGAGGGTGTTGCCCATATCGAAGATTTCCGCAAAGTATCCATGCCCGGTGTCAAGAAAGAGGTAAGTGCCCAAGAGTTCTTCTCTACCTTTGCAGATGAGGTTGAACGATTGATCGACAAGAGTGACAAGATAGGATTCTGTTTTTCCTATGCTGCTGCAATTACCGCTGACCACGATGGTATTCCTCTGGTGTTCTCCAAGGAGGTCAAGGCTCCCGAGGTGATTGGGAAACCTGTTGGAGCATCCTTGCTCCAGGAGCTGTCCCGACGAGGATACGATGTCTCAAGGAAAAAGGTAGCGGTCCTCAATGATACGGTTGCAACCCTTCTTGCAGGGCAGAGTGCGAAGAGCGATGTTCCCTACAGTGGCTATATTGGGTTCATTCTTGGAACCGGAACCAATACTGCATATGTTGAGAAGAATGATGCCATCAGGAAACTGGATCTGACAGATAGTGGAAGCCAGATCATCAATATCGAGTCGGGGAACTTTGACTTTTGTCCCAGTGAGCTCGACAGGGAGTTCTTCCAAGCCACAAAGGCTCCAGGGCAGTATCACTTGGAGAAGATGATCAGCGGAGCATATCTTGGTCCACTCAGTACGATGGTCATCGAGAAAGCCATCGAAGATGGTGTTTTCTCTGGCACATTCAAAGAACGTTTTTCCAAATTGGGTGGGGTAAATACGACGGTAATGAGCAACTACCTGGAAATGCCGTTCAATACAGAGTATGAACTGGTGGCATGCTGTGACGGCAACAATGAAGATGCTGTTGCGCTGTGGATGATCATTGATGCCCTGATCGCCCGTTCAGCAAAACTTACCGCAGCGAATCTTGCTGCCACCGTTCTCAAGAGTGGTGCCGGAACAGATCCCAGAATTCCCATCTGCATCAACGCCGATGGCACTACCTTCTACAAGACTGAGAATCTGAAGAAGTACACTGAGTACTACCTGCACACCTATCTGCAACTGCAGAGAAGGCGGTACTATCGCTTTGTGCATATCGATGACTCTCCAACCCTGGGAGCTGCTATAGCGGGGTTGAGTCTCTAGTACCATGGGTGACTGTTTCTCTCTTGCCAAGCGACGAGAAATCATGCGTAGCATCAAGGCAAAGGATACCAAGGCGGAACTTCTGGTGCGTAGCTATCTGTTCCGTCATGGATTCCGCTTCAGGGTCAATGACAAGCGCTTGGTGGGGAGACCCGATATTGTGCTGCCGAAATATAGGACCGTGATTTTCATCAATGGTTGTTTCTGGCATGCTCACCAAGGGTGCAAGTATTTTGTACTGCCGAAGACCAACCGTCCGTTCTGGGAACAAAAGCTACAAAAAAACAGGGAACGAGACCAGAGAGTCTGTGCCCGGTTGCTTCAGGAAGGGTATCGGGTGATGGTAATCTGGGAGTGTGAGCTCTCTCCTCCCAAGAAACGGGAGGAGACACTCAGTGGCTTGGTGAATGAAATCTGGCAAATCCCCTAGTCAAAATCTGCTCGTGCGATCAGGCTTCTGTGCCAGGCGAGCAGCTTGTCATGCCGGGAGACATCGTCTCCTCTGCAGTCAACCATGACGCGGTATACCGGTTCTGTCTTGCTTCCGCGCATCCAGAGGAAATCGGTAATGATGCCCTCCTTGTTGCGCAGTGCAACTTTATAGCCCCCACTGAACGGTGGGGTTCGCTGTTTTTGGCCTATGCCTTCACGGGTAACTGTTCCCTCGCTCTGATACACCGTATACGCGTGGATATCCAGTTCCTCCAGCATATCCTGTTTCGCAACCCAGTCAGATTCCAGCAATACCTCATACCGATTTTTCAATACCTGGTGACTTTGGTGAATCTGCATCTTGCCATCCTTGGAGAATGCCCCTGTGGTGGTATAGGATGGCATGCTGGCGATAACCTTTTCCAGGGTTATGGGATGCGGCACTTCCTGTCCGTTTGCCCGGAACCAGAGTTTTGCAATCTCACGATTTCTCAACAACTTCACAAGGCTGAGCAAGGTGTTCAGGGGATCGCGGACCTTAGCGGGGTGGGTGATGTTGCCGCCATTCGACCCTTCCCCCAGTACCGGGACAAGATAGCCTTCCTTGCGCTTCATTGCAGCAAGCTCCACCACATTGGCCTCTCCCACCTCACAGCGGAAGACCTCTGCATCGAGTGCTTGGGCTATATGGTCAATGCGGTTGCTTGTTGGTCCATTGACCACCGTAGAGAGAAGGGCATTGGGGTTCTTCAGTCTGGAGAGCGAAAGTTCAGCGAGTACTACCAAGGCAAAGACGCTTTGGGCATCCAGGATCTTGGCTTTTCCTGTCTTCTTCTGTATATAGACCAGGTTGCCACGGTCTCCATCGTTGTCGGGCACATATCCAAGGAGATAGGAGTGGTCTTTTGCATAGAGTTGTTCCAGGGTACGTTGGCAGAGTTGGAGGTTTTCTCCCTCCGGTACAATGCCATGCACCACCTGTCCTGGTTGGTCATTGAGCATGTATGCCTTCAGACCAAGGGAGGTCAAAAAGTGGTAGTCGATACTCACTGAGCGTGCACTTCCATTGAGCTCTCCCACCACAGATAGTGGTTCTTTCGCATGTGCCTTGATGAGCATCTCCTTGAAAGCTTTGTGTTCACTGCCGTTCTGTGACTGCACAGCCGTTCCCAAGACAAACTGTTCATACCGTTCCATACTTCTGGACTGCTGTCCTTTCACTGACTCCAGTACTTTGCGGTATCGGGTGGTATCCATATGCGCTGAGAGTTCTTGCAGGTAGCGTGGTGCGTGATCCTCCTTCAAGACAATCTCCTTGAAAATTTCAATCATCTCTTCAGCTTCACTGGAGGTGAAAACTCCACCGTTGTGACCAAACTTGAATCCATTGTGTCCGATGGGGTTGTGGCTTGCAGAGATGTAGAAGAATGCATCCGCTTCTTCAGGATGAAGATTGCAATCTGCCATGATCTGGGGAGCTGCACAGATGAAGAGGTACCGCACTGAACAGCCCAGCATGGTCAGAGTCCTGCATACAATATCTCCGATCACCCGCCCGGTAGGACGAGCATCCAGTCCCACCAAGATGGTGGTCTGTACTGGCTCCACCTGGTGGGATGCTCCCGTTGCAACGGCAGCTTTCTGGGCTGCTGGGACACGCAGGTAGCGTGCCAGCGCAAGAGCAGCCAAGCTTGCCAAAACGGCATCAGCCTCCTTGACGGACGGGGTGGGATCTTCCTCATTCCCACTTTCAGCAAACACCTTTCTCCATCCAGATGAGGAGAGGATCATGGATTCGAGCGATGTATGTAACATCTGCTTCTCAGGCAGGGGAAAATCAAGAATATCAAACAGTTCATCAGCTATTGGTTGGTGACTCAAGGCATCATAGATAAGCATACGACCTCCGGTTTTTGGAGTATACCATATATTGCCAGTTTTGCAGATGTAGGATAGGGTGAAATCATGCTACAAACTTGCGCCGCAATCCATGACTTGAGCTGTTATGCCAAGAGTTCCTTGACTGTCGTACTACCCGTCTTGGAGGCTATGGGAATTGAGACTTGTCCGCTTCCAACAGCGATCCTTTCATCGCAGACCGATGGATTTGACACCTACTATTTTCGGGACACGAGCAAGGATATGCAGGAGATCATCACCTCATGGAACAGGCTCTCCCTCCAGTTCGATGCAGTCTACTCTGGATTTCTGGGGAGTGAAGGACAGGTAGAGCTTATTGTGCAGTTCATAGAGCATCAGCGAATGGGAGCAAGCCCATTCGTTCTGGTGGATCCTGTTCTCGGTGATGATGCATCGCTTTATGGACCCATCTCGGTTGCGCACGTTGAGGCAATGAAACGCTTGGTAAAAAAGGCCGATGTCATTACCCCCAATACCACTGAGGCTGCCCTTTTGTTGAATCTTCCGTACCAAGAGCAGTTTTTGGAGGAACAGGCTTTGCTTTGGGCTAGGAAGCTATCCTTACAAACAGGTGCTGAGGTAGCGATCACCAGTGTGCCGCTTGCTGGTGGTTGTGTTGTTGCATGCAGTGAGAACGATACACAGTTTCTGGTACCCTATACCAAGGTGGATGCATCCTTTCCGGGATGTGGGGATCTGTTTGCAAGTCTGCTTCTGGGCAGTCTGCTCTCCGGTCAATCCTATAGGACGGCAGTTGAACAGGCTGTTTCCTATACCTCCCTCGCTATCGAGCGTACTGTTGCTTCCTCAAGGGAGCGTAGACGGGGGATAAGCCCCACCATCATTCTCCCTGATCTGGTAAGGGGACAACACCATGGCCTTTGATGTACTGGTAGTCTCTGCGCTGCGTCATGAATTGGAAGGGGTCCTAACAAAGCTCGATGAGCCGATACTCTTTGGGTCTCTTTCCCTTGTAGGAACGGTCATAGGGGTTGGAAAGATTGCAAGTGCAGTTGCACTTGCCAAGGCTGTTGCACGGTATAAGCCGAAGATGGTGGTACTGCTCGGATACACAGGGGCAGTATCTGAGACGCTCTGGCTCGGGGATGTGGTAATTGCAAAACAGGTGGTGCAATATGATTTGGATCTTCGTGCCTTTGGCCTTGAGTGGGGTTCCTCATTCCTTGGTGATGGAACTGCCTATCCAGCATTCCTGCCCCTGTATTCACCTCCTATCAAGGGGGTGAGAGCGGTCACGATGGGAAGTGCAGACCGCTTTTTGCTTCGTTCCTATCGTGAACGGCACCCTGAGATACGAGAACAATTACACATAGATTGCTGCGATATGGAAGGGTATTCGGTAGCTTTTGTCTGTCGGGATGCGGGAATTCCCTGTGCAATAGTTCGTTTGGTAAGTGATGATGCCAAAGGACGGCGTCCAAAGCAATTCAAGGTGTTTGTTAGGGAAGCTAACGAAAAGTTGAGGCAGACCCTTCAGCTATTGCTGGAATCCCCGAGAGAGAAATCACCAACCAGCTTATAGACATTTCCATCCTGTTTCAAATCAATGGCACGCTCAGGAAAGTAGTAAGGTAGAATCTTTCTGAGATACTGCATGGCTGCTTCCTCGATTGCCTTTTTTTGTTCACTTTGTACCCAGGACAGGGTACGGATCTCAACAGAGACAATATAGCCTCTGCCATGATTGCTTCCATACCCCAAGGTGAACTGGGTACCGGTTGAAAAAAGGCCGTCGTAGGCTACGCTGGAGGCCTTGCCACGCTCTGGTCGGTTGGGATGTAAGGGATAGTCGTCTCCAAAGGTGTCCTCGAGATAGTGGTCAAGGTCATCGCACAGCCTGCGCATGGTTGTTTCCAGTTCCACTTGTTTAGGATGTGTGCTCATTCATTTCGCTCCTGATGTACTGCTTCCTCTATCTCATATCGCTTCAGAAATTTCTGGTAGGAGTCCAGAGCTGGAATTTCCAAGGAAGGTGCCTCCAGCTCTACAGGTTCTTGGATGGGAGGTGAAACTTCCTTTGGTCCAAGTTCCAGTTGGTCAAAGATGGTTCTTTGTGCAAGCAACTGGGCATACTCCTGCAACTGTTGCTCATTTTCCTGGTATATTTTCTGTGCGCCCTGATGTATGGTTGAAAGAGCCCCTGCAGTTGTCTCATCGAGCTTGTAGGTCTCTCCGAGTGTTCCATGGATCCGATAGTAGCGAAGGTCTGGGATGGTGGGGGCAACGTGGTCAACCACCTGCATCTGACTGGATGCGTAGATCTTCTGTATTGGGGCTCCTTTTGCCGGATCAATCCAACCGATGACCCCTGTTCCAGCGCCACTGACAGTGAAGGTGAAGTCGCTGATTGCAGTGGAGAGTGAAAGGATGTGAAACCGCTTTGCATCCGGGTACAACTCCTTGGCAAGGCGATAGGCGTAGAGACTGGGATTGTTTGCAACAACCCCACCGTCGATCAAGGTCTGCATGCGTTCCTCCTGCCTGTCATAGAGATAGGCAGGTTTGAAGAACGTTGGGGCTGCACTGGTAGCCCGTGCCGCTTCCCAGAAGAGAAACCCATGGGAGTCATGGCTGCTCATGATGAATGGTTTTCCTTGTGCTGCATCATAGGTCATGACCATGGTAGGTACCACTGCATCGGAGAGAGGAATATCTCCAAACATGTGTTTTAAAAGCCGTTGCAACGGCTGCACATCATACTTGTCTGTAAAAATCTGGCTGAAGAACCTACCCTGGCTTCTTGGAAAGATCTGTTTCCCATTCTGGAGATACAGGGATTCAAGGGTGGTGGTGTCAACTCCGAACGGGAGAGTGCCCTTGAGAATTTGGTGGCCTTCCTTTCCCAGTAATCTCTGCATCAAGGTCTGTTGCTGCTCCTCATAGATGTAGCTGATATAGCGACTATCGACCTGAAGATTGGTACGCTCGATTGGGGATCCCAGTGCAAGGGAGAGCAATCCCCCAGTAGAAGTACCGGCAAGGAGATCGAAGTGTGAGTAGAGGGGTCTGTTATCGCCCAAGGACTCAAGAAGTGATGAGAGTTTTGCAAGCATGACCGCGGGTATAAGGCCCCGCATCCCTCCTCCGTCAATGGAGAGGATGTAACGCTCTTCTTCTGGTGATGCTAGGTCTTTGCGATTCCAGAAATTCCGTAATGCCATGTCAATAGAGTGATGAATTTGTACCACAGGGTCAAGCGCTTCATCATTTCTGGTTCTTTGAATCTCTATACTAATACATGAAACTATACCGAATAAAGAATAATAAAAGAGTGTATGATAAAGTTAGCACCGTAGGGTGTCTATGCAAACTTGGATTGTTTTCGCTAGACTGCAGGTATGGAAGAACAATGGTTGCAAGCATATACGAACTGCAGGCTTTGCCCAGCCTATTGTGCTGTGAATCGTACGATAGGAAAGAAGGGACGGTGCGGTGAATCTGATACGATTCGAGTAGCATGGTCGGGTCTGCATAGGGGGGAAGAGCCTCCTGTAACAGGGGAGCATGGATCTGGGATGATCTTCTTCAGTGGCTGTCCCCTGCATTGTGCTTACTGCCAAAACTTTCAGATCTCTGGTAGGGGAGATGGGGGAAGTAAGGCAGTGGGAATTGCAGTTAGCATTGAGGAACTAGCTGAAATGATGCTGCAATTGGAGCTGTTGGGAGCGAGTAATGTAAATTTGGTGACAGGTACCCATTTCATCCCGTCTATTGTTGAAGCATTGAAGATTGCACGCAGAAAAGGTTTTTCCCTGGATGTAGTGTGGAACAGTTCCGGATTTGAGTCGCTTGAGGGTCTTTCCCTGATCGATCCATACATAGATCTCTATCTCATCGATCTGAAAACTTTGCGAGAAGAGGTCAGTGCTACTTTCTGTGGTCTGTCCCTCTATGCCAGGATCATCAAGGATGTCATGGCATATATCAAGAAAACCCATCCAAGAACTTACCTTGATGAAAGAGAACACCTCAAGGGTGTCTTGGTCCGTCATCTGGTATTTCCTGGTACCTTGGATGCCTCCAAGGAGGTGCTTGCTTTCTTTGCAGAGGAGTTTAAGAGTCATTGGTTTCTTTCGCTTATGGTACAGTTTGAATCACCAAAGAAAGATAATGCATTCCCCTTTATATCAGAAGAAGAGTATGACTCACTGCTCCTGACTTTGGAGGATCTTGAAATTGAGGATGGATTTGTTCAGGAATTGGGGGGAAATGTCTCCTGGATTCCTGATTTCACCCAGGAGAATCCATTCCCAGAGGGGTTTGCCACCCCGCTTCCCTACTTTTTGGATCTAACGAGACAATCTAGCTGATCAAGGTTCCTTCATACTTCTTGCCATAGAGTATGTTCATGGTGTTTTCGATGTTCCGTCCATCGGCACATACGACTTCCATGTGCATCTTCTCAGCACGCTTGCTGGCAATGGGGTCGAAGGGAGAGTTCTTTCCAGGTGTCCAGTTCTCTCCTACCATGTTCCTATAGTCTGCCCAACTGACGGAATCCAATGGTTGCGCATTAGGGTTCTTCTTAGGATCATCGGTATAGACCTTCTTGATATTGCTGAGGTTGATAATGAGACGTCCCTCAAAGCGTTCGGCAAGGATGACCGCATCATTATCGGTTGAAAAACCGGGTTTCCATCCAGCTGCAACCAGCACCTGTCCTTGGAAGTTGATATGTCCGGTAGGATCGGTGATCAAATTGTCGGTGCAGAATTCGTTGAACATCGCCTTGAGGAGCTGCCCATTGATATGGGTTGCCCTGATTCCAAGCCAGTCCAGTTCTTCACTATCAATGTCTGGATTGATTTCTCGCATAGCATTCTGATAGACACGGGCTGGAGCACCGCCACCACAGACGAGTATGATTTTTCTATGTTTATCTTCTTTGAGATAGATTTTCAGTGCATCGTTGAGTTGTTTGAGAAAAGCGTGGTCAACTTTGTCTGGAGCAATGATCGATCCGCCCAATGAAATAACTGCCAAATTATTATACATGGAGTCCTCCGCCGGCCATGGTACCAGATTTCTCCGCTCCTCTCAATAATGTAGTGTGCTTTCGTGATGAATATTGTATGGGAGGCTGTACATTGTTTTCGATTTACAAGCAAGTAAAGACGTTTATTGAATGTTATTCAGCATAGATGAAATCATGTCGAAGAATGATCTCTGCAAGGATCCCCATTTCCTGAGCAGTTCCCTTGTAGAGATCGATCTTGGTGCGTCCTCTTTTTTCTCTTTTCATCGGTAGTGCATGCTAGGCAGAATGTAGCCTGCTTTGTTGCAGCAACGTTTCATAGATGGAGAGCAGAGTGGCAGCAAATTGCTGCCTGTCATAGGGCCTGCTTGTTTCCGCTCCTTGTCGACTGAGCCTGGATATGAGTGATTCATCATTGCACAAAAGATCGAGATACTGCTGAAACTCAGCTTTTGTGTGATATTGCCATCCATTTTCTCTATCGCGTACCACTTCATTCAAACAGTCATCAGCACGACAGAGAACAGGAAGCCCTGAGGCCAATGCTTCAATGTATGTCAATCCTTGTGTTTCACTCGTTGATGCACTGCAGAAAACATCGCCAAGGCGATAGTAGGCAGGAATGTCTTCCTGGTTTTGCATTCCAGCAAAGATTACTTGGTTTTGCAAACCGAGTGAGACTGTCAAACGCTGTAGGTTCTCTCTCTGTGGTCCATCCCCTACCAACAGGAGTGTGCGATCTGTTTTGCCCAAAGAGAAATTGGTTATCAACTCATCAACTCGTTTCTCTGTAGCCAAACGGCCAACATAGACCAGGACAAAGTTCTCTTTTGGTATGGAAAGCGAAGCTCGCAATGCTTCAGTCTTATTGTTTTCATTGGTGGGAGAAAAGCGTGCAAGGTCGATCCCGCTAGGAACAACCTCTATGGGTTTGCTTACTCCATAGGAGAGCAGTATCCGTTCTGTTTTGGCAGTAGGGGCAATGACATAATCAACCTTGGAAAGGATTCTCTTTGTGAACTGTTGAACCATGATCCGTCCCAACCGTTCACTGGGTGAGAAGTAATCCGTATACTCCTCATAGAGGGTATGGTAGGTATGAACCAAGGGAGCACCTACTGCAAGAGCAATACGCTTGGCCAGGGGAAATGTACTGAATTCACATTGACAGTGGACGATATCTGGATGCCAACTGATTATTTGACGTACAGCTTTTTTCCCGAAGGTTCTTCGTATACGGGTACCTGGATAGAGCGTGTCTGATTTCAGTGAACTGAGATACCAGACTCCATTTCGATAGTCACAGGCATGGGTTTGGGAGAGGGTGAGAATGCGTACCTCGTGACCCAACTGAACAAGTCCTTGTCTAAGATTTATGAGTGAGGTAACAACACCGTTTATGATGGGTGTGTATGCATCTGATGTAAGCAAAATTTTCATGAGCAGCCTCCTCTGATACCATCTCCTGGTATGCTGTCGTTTCATTTGCTCATATACCTTGCATCTATCATGCCAAAGTCAGAAATCTCTGAGTTTTTTGCATGAATTATGTTTAAATTCATGCAAAATCTGCTCTCTGGCGTAGAAATCGTTACCTTCGATACACCAATGTTGGTTTTATTTACCAGTATCTGCCCGATGAAATGGCTTCGCATGGAAAAGTGAAATGGTAATTCTTCACTCCTAAGCTGTATTGCCTCAGCGTGAGCGTTAAAAAAAGTGAGAGTAATACGCATTGTATTACACTCACTTTCATCAGGGTAGCTCTGACTTGTTCAGATACAGGAACCACTCTCAAGGAAAGATTCCTGTATTCACTTCCTTAGGCTTCTTCTACAGGCACCTCTAGGACAGCAATAAGATCTTCCGGTTCAAGGCGGAAGGGAGAGCCTTTTCCTTCGTAGAATCCGTGGTCCCTGACAAAGTGGATATGAAGATCTGTGTAGACGACGGAGCGGTCAAGTTTCTTATTCCTGACCGTGGTATTGGTCTTGCCATACATTCCCTTGCCACCAAAGGGAGAAGGGAGAACTCCTCGTACCGTTTCGACCTTCACCTCAAAGGTTTCATCAACAGTGATGAACTCTCCCAGTCCACCCAATCCCTTTTCACGAAAGTACTCCATCCGCTCGGCGATTGCCTGGTGGGTGGTGTGGTATTTCCGCACCGTCAGGTTGTCGCTTTCCAGAATATCCACAAGCTTGCGCTTGTCATCTCCGAGAAAGCCATAGAGGGTGATTACGCCTTTTTGCATCTGCATCTGTATTTTGTCATATTCAGGGGTTTGTTTCATGTCTGGCTCCTCATCAAGAGAATTTGTCGTAGAAGATGTTCTCAGGTAGTACTCCCAGTTCATCCAATACTTTGGTGCAGGCATCAATCATACCAGGACTGCCGCAGAGATAGGCCTCACTGTTTGCACCTTCTTCTACCATCCGCCTTACCACATCGGTAATAAGGCCGACCTCTCCTTCCCAATTATCTTCTGGTTGTGGTTCACTGAGTGCGGGGATGAACGTAAAGTTGGGCATCTTCTCTTCCAGGGCGTGCATTTCATCCAAGAGGAAGAGGTCACGCTTGCTTCGTGCCCCAAAGAAGTAGGAGGCTTTCCTTGTGATGCCCTTCTTCTCCATGTCAAGCAACATGGATTTTATGGGAGCCATCCCTGATCCTCCTGCTATGAAGATGATGTTCTTGTCGGTATCCCTCAGGAAGAACTCTCCATAGGGACCATTGATGGTGATCACATCCCCCTCCTTCAAGTGTTTATGCACGTATGTGGTGCAGATACCGTTGGGAACGAGACGTATCTCCAGCTCGACATGGCCTGTGTCGTTAGGGGGAGAGGCAATCGAATAGGCTCTGTAGACCCTCTCATCGGTCAGCTCATACTCAGGAACCTCGAATTGGATGTACTGGCCTGCCTTTGGTGTAATTTCGGTGGGGTCCTTGAGGCGAAGCTTGACTTCTTTTATGTCATGGGTAAGATCGCGGATACTCTCGACGACCGTCTTAAACTCCTTGACCAGGAAGAGTTCCTCAGGAATAACGATGGCCACATCCTGTTTTACCTTGAACTGACAGGAGAGCCTTACCTGTTTCTCTTTCTCCTCGGCGGAGATCCAGGGCAATTCTGTGGGGAGATACTCCCCTCCGCCGGAGACGACCCGTACCTTGCACATCCCGCAGGAACCTCTTCCCCCACAAGCGGAGGGAATGAATACACCTTCCTGGTTGAGTGCCTTGAGCAACGGTTGTCCTCCCTGGACTTCCAGCTCCTTGGCTCCTTCATTGATGGAAATTTTTACCACCCCATAGTTGCCGATGGTTGCATCTGCCAAAACCAAGAGGATAGCCAGAAATACTGAGATGAGGCTGATAACAGCGATACTGATCAGTAGTGTAACAATCATTGCTCCCTCCTAGGATACGGCGAGCATGCCGGAGAAACCCATAAACGCCATGGCCATGAAGCCTGCAATTACCAGGGTGATTCCAGGGCCATCAAGACCGGGAGGAATCTTGGCATTCTTCATTTTTTGCCGTATGCCTGCCATGGCAATAATGGCAATGAACCACCCGATGCCACTTCCCAGTCCAAAGAGGAAGGAAGTAAGGAAGGTGTACTCCCTGATGACCATGAACAGGCTCACACCAAGGATTGCACAGTTTACGGTGATCAGGGGGAGGAAGATTCCCAGTGATTGGTACAGGGGTTCACTGTATCGCTCCAAGGTCATCTCTGTTAGCTGTACAAAGGCAGCGATGACGATGATGAAGACGATGAATCTGAGGTACTCCAATCCAAAGGGTATAAGCAGATACTGATATACAACCCAGTTCAGCGGAGTGGTGGTGGCCATGACAAAGATAACAGCCATCCCCAATCCTGTGGAAGTTTTCAGCTCCTTGGAAACAGAGAGGAATGAACACATTCCCAGATAGTTGCTGAGAAGAATGTTCCCGGTGAAGATTGAGGCAAAGAATACGGTAAAGGGCAGGAATGCTTCAGTCATGCTTGGCCTCCTTCATGATAGTCTCCCGAATAACCCAGATGATGATTGCGAGGACGAAAAATCCTCCAGGCGGCATAATCATGATAGACCAGTTTGTCCACCACGAACCAAGGATCTGATAACCCCAGAGGCTTCCGGTTCCCAGCAGTTCCCTTACAAATGCGATGGCCAGCAACACATAGGTGTAGCCAAGCCCTGAGGCCAGTCCGTCGATGAGGGAAAGCCCTGGTTTGTTCTGGAGTGCAAAGGCCTCGATGCGGCCCATGATGATGCAGTTTGTGATGATCAATCCCACATACGGACCAAGTTGCTTCCACATCTGTGGGTAGAACGCTTTCAACACGATATCGACAATAATGACGAAGGTAGCTATGACCATGGTCTCCACCATCATACGGATGCGAGAGGGAATATGATTCCTGAGCAGCGAGATGGTCCAACTGGAGAGTGCAGTAGTGAACATGACACCAAGGGCCATCACCATGGTATTCTGGAGCTTGTTTGTTACTGCGAGTGTGGAGCAGATGCCCAGGATTTGGACAAACACTGGGTTATTCTTGCCCAGAGGCTCCACAAATGTTTTACGTATCAACTTGTTTGCCATGTCACTCTCCTTCTATGATGCGCTTTGCATCATCTGCAGCACGATTTGCAATATTTTTGAAATACTGTGAGGTACGGGTTGCCCCGGTAATGGCATCCACTTCATTCGCTGCATCGGCGGTACCTTCCTCGACAAGGGTAAATGGAGCTTGTTTTCCCTGGAACTGCGCAGTAAACCAGGGCTCCTCTATACGGGCTCCCAATCCTGGGGTCTCGTTCTGGCTTACGATGGCAACACCACTGTAGGTGGTAAGGTCTTCCTCAAAGCCAGCCATGACAGAGATGGTTCCCCACAGTCCAGGTCCTTCAACGGGGATGATGTAGCGCTTGCCACGCTCGCTGTCTGCGACATAATACCCGTTGTTTTGTTCTATCTTGTCCTGGAACGCTTCATCAATTCCTTCTGTGGTGTTCTCAAAGGCAACACCGCCTGCCTCAAGAATTGCCCGTCTGGTGAATGATCGTTCATTTGCAATAGCCCTATCCTGGGTGGCAAGATAGATACCACTTGTGATGAGGATACAGAAAAAAGTGACAGCAAACATGAATACGAGTGGATATATGCGTTCGCTGTAGAAGGTTCTCTTTGTTTTCATGCTTTCCCTCCTGCTGCTGCTTTCTTGAGCTTCTTCTTTGCCTTGGCTCCCTTGAGAAGGGTGTCGAGCAGGGGAGCAAACATATTTGCAAGCAGTATGGCGAAAGTTACTCCTTCCACCCAGTTTGCAAATACCCTGATGAGAACGGTGAGAACACCGAACAGGGCTCCATAGATCCACCTTCCCGCATCCGTTGACTGGGAAGAGGAAACAGGGTCGGTTATCATGAAGAATGCGGCAAAGAGAAAGCTGCCGCTGAGCAGCGCTGTAAGGGGATCTGAGACCCCTTTCATGCCACTCTCCGTTGCTATTTGCAGTCCAGTTGCCCAGAAGGCACCCTGCAACAGCAGGAATGAACCAAGTGAAGCAACTACAATCTTCCAGTTTGCTGCCTTCTTGAAGATGATGTAGAGTCCGCCAAGGAGGATCAAAATAGCGCTGGTCTCTCCAAAACTGCCACTGGTGAGGCCAATGAGAAGCTGTGGAAGTGAAGCCGAACCGGTGGCAAGCGGCGTCGCTGCTGAGACACTGTCAGCCTGACTCATCCATGTGGCGAACCCTGCAGGGAACAAACTGATCTCAGTTGCATTACCGACAAAGGCAGCGGTCATGGGCACCCCAAAGCTGATGTAGACAAAGGCTCGTGCGGTGATTGCAGGGTTGAAGACATTTCTTCCGAATCCCCCGAAGATCATCTTGCCGAAGATGATGCCGAAAGCAATGCCGACCGATGCAATCCAAAGAGGAATGGTAGGCGGCAGTGAGAGAGCGAAGAGGGTACAGGAGACAAAGAGCGACTCAGTAATCTTGAACCCGTAGCGGCGAGCCATGAGCCACTCACAAAGCAGACCTGTTACCCCAACGACCAGCAGGATGGCAATAAAACGCCAACCGAAAAAATAGATTGCAGCAAGGCACAGTGGTGCAAGCGCGTAGAGGACAGTGCGCATTGCTTGTTGTTTTTGAATTTTCACGGTTCCTCCCCTTTAATGAGCCTATTATACGGCATAATGGGGGGAAAGTAAAAAACAAAGATAGTTGGAAAGGGATAGTTCAAAAAGATGAGGGCTGGACTGGAAATCTTGCCAATAGTACATGTCCTTTGATTGCCAACTCACACAATGCATTGTAAACTTTGGACACAAAATGATGCTGTATGCGATAGTTTCGAGCGTTGCATGTGTGACCTATATCTATCTGGGGATCCTCATTTTTGTGTTCGGGAAAAACTCAGCTGCCCAGAAAAGCTTCGCTGTACTCTGTGCCATGCTTGCCCTTTGGTCAGTTGGGTGTGTGGGCCAGAACCTGTCCCATTCCAGAGCATTGGCTTCCTTTTTTGACCGGATATACTACGCCGGATCTGAACTGTTCATCCTGGCAGGTATCATTTTCATCCTATTCTTGTCAGTTCGTCATACAGTACCGCTTTATCGGTTCCTCGTATTGGTTGTTGCGATACGTAATGCCGTCTACCAGACAGCCAGCTGGGGTTGGAATGTAATTGCCCGCGACTTCCCCTCAGGGCCTTGGTTTGTCTCCCACCAACTTCTTTCTGCTGCTGAAGCGTTGTTGATCCCTCTCATCGCACTGGTCTGGGGCAAGAAGACAACACTACACCGGGAGAAAATCCAGTCACGTATCATTGTGGTGAGCACTTTGTGTGGAACCATCGTTGGCGTACTCGTTGATTTCTTTTCAGGGTTCAAGGGAAACAACCCCATTTCCTGTACCATCCCCGTACTCTGGATGGTCGCTGTGTGGTATGGCATCATACGGTATGGACTTATGCGTTTTGCGCCTGCGCATGTGAACAGGGAGCTTATCAATCATATGGACCGAGCAGTCTTTATGATCGATTCGGCTTGGAATATCACTGATTGCAATGCAGCTGCACGTGCCCTCATCTTTCAATCTGAGAATCTAAGACACTCAACGCCGATGCATCTTGTATTCCTGGAGAGCCAATCAATACAGATGCGGGTAGAAGCCTCAATGGCTGCCGGAGAGCATAATTTCTCACATACAGGGTTTCTGCTTGCTTCCGATGGGCATCCGATTCCTGTTGTGAATAGTTTCTCCATCATCAGTGACAGTTGGGGAGACAGAATAGGGGTCCTGGGATTCTGCCTCCCCAAGTTTGACCTGAACGCTTTCATCTCACGCTATCATCTCAGTGAAAGACAATCAGAAATATTGCACCATATCGTAAACGGCAGGACCCAAGCGCAGACCGCTGAAGCCTTGTTCATCAGCCTTGCTACCGTCAAGACCCATACAACAAGCCTGTACAACCGGCTGGGGATCTCAAGCCGGAGCGAGCTGTATGCGATGCTCAGGACAGAGAGAGGAG
This sequence comes from Sphaerochaeta sp., assembly GCA_050252715.1. GTDB lineage: Bacteria > Spirochaetota > Spirochaetia > Sphaerochaetales > Sphaerochaetaceae > Sphaerochaeta. Next base: position 28,495 of record JBFWKK010000020.1, read on the forward strand.
AGGATTAGGTGATACGCCTCCTCTCCCTGGGCCCTCAGAACCGATACCGGTGTGATCTTTTCGTTGCAGAGGATTTTCAGTCCTCTACGGCGCCACTGGCGGGGACAGGGTAGCCGTTCCCCTGGATGTTATAAACTCTCCTGAAACCGTATACACCCCGAGCGTATCATCATCAGGGTCTGCTGGGTCATTCGCTATGACAGAGACTACACTTCCACTCACATTTCCCTTTACGTAGGTGCCAAAGCTGTCACCATATTTTGTGAAGGTGATGTTCACCCCTTCCCCTACAAGTTCTCCCAGATTACCCCACCTCAGGACATCTTCCTGTCCATCAGGGTTGTCTACCAGGACTTCGTTGTAGAAGTTGCTGATTGCATCAAAGGTTCTTCTTTCCCCATTCCCATCAACCTTTGTTGCAGTGAACATACACCATTGATATGGCTGTTCAAGTACGACGTTCCCACTGTCTACTTCCCAAGCCCCCATGGCTGCGAACATATGCTCATCGCTCACAGAGCCATCCTTCGGGAATGTATCCATGTGCTCGTTGATATCGAGCGGCACGGAGGAAGCGACCATGAAACTACCAGGGACGAAGTTGTCATGACCCTGCTCCAACGGCAACTCAAGGTGGACGGGAATGGAGTATTCTGGAAAGGTTCCAAATTGGGCAAAGTTTGAGCCCTCACCAGGGCCATTGTTCATACCCAGGAAACAGGTATCACTGGGATCGCTCATGTTGGTGAATGTCAGGTCAATCCATCCTCCTCTTCCAGCTGTTTCATCCACATAGAAGGAGACAGATTCTGAGGATACCCGAGCATCGCTCAGTATCACCTTCACCGCGAGGGTGTGCCATCCAAAATGCAATCCTTCACCATCGAGATTATAGGTGCCTCCATTTGCCCCTGCAATCATCATTCCGTCAAGGTACCACTGGTACAGTGCGGCATCTGCAGGGGCTGCGGTAAAAGTTTGGGTACAAGGACACTCCAGGATAAAATCAGCTGAGCTTATGGTCACAGCAAACGGGTTATGGAGATTCTCTTGTATGGTGAGTGCTATCTCAAAAGGTGAGACAGGGATTACCTCTGAGGCCGAGCTTGTATGACCGGATAGGATTCTCACCTCATGGAAGTTCCCTGCGAATAGGGCATCTCCATCCTTTAATATGTAGGAAAAGTCATAGTAGCCGGCATCGATATCCTCCACGGTGATTGTAGCGGTGGTTCCTGATATTACAATATCTGATGCATCAACAGCTATTTGCGTAGATTCTGATTCAGGGGTAAGGAATGCCGCTATCTGTGGGGTTGCGATGGTATTTCCGCTCCAGTCGATTGAAAAGGTAAAATCACCCTTGCCCCCCAGCGGTACGATGGTGATGGATGCGTTTGCTGTTGTTCCTCCGCTGATCGTCACCATTGCCATCCCCTCCCCAATCTTCTGGGAGGGATCATCATCATTGAATGCTTCAACGGTGATCGTCCAATCACCGACCCGAATACCACTGAATGTATGGCTTCCTGTGGTGATGTCAATTGGACTGATCACATCATCTGATCCAGATCGTGAACCGCTTATTCGATAGGATGCTACATGCATCGAGACATCAGGGGTGATTGTCCTGTCATTTAGCAAATTTTGCATGGTGACTTGCAGCGAGCCCACGGGTTCTTGGATTGTGCCGAACTCGCACGAGGCGAACAGAAATGCTGCCAAGAGACAGAGTACTGTCACTTTATATCCAGTGTTTCTCATAGTTCTCATGATTTTCCTCCAGTGAAGGATTGTTTAGATGGTGTAAAGCTTCACCACTCATGGTGGTGGTATTCATATCGATGCCATGGATGAGCCTCCTATCTCACCAACGACCCTACAATACGCTGTTAATTGGGTTAGCGCTTCCTACCAAAGTATGGTTTTATGCACTGGAGGAGATGATGATGGACCCATGGAAGGAGAATCCACGTATTTTGAGGTCTTCACTGATGCCACCTGGGAGTTCGTTCACCGAAGCATCCCCCTGCTTGCCGGGAAATCTGATTCTCCCTAGCGAGCAACCGTATCCAATGTATAATCAGCAAAGGCGGAACGGAGCGCTTCCCGCTTTTTCAGATGGTAAGCCAACTCAAGCCACACTGCATGACTTCCCTGCTCAGGAATTCACAGTGTTTTGCATCATTATCGAGGGCTCCACTCATGGTCATGATATTCCTGGAGGAGGGGATTGCCATCTCATAGCTGCATCGTTCCCTCTCCTCACACATTATTGGTTGCAGCAGTTGTACCACGGTAGGTGACACCCCTGATACAGGTTTCTTGACCGGGGAATGATTTTCTCCCAAGATGGATGCATGCAGAGAAGAAGGAGTGGCACATGAGTTTTCAAGGAGTTGTGGTTGGTGGGGCGGCATTTCTGATCATCGGGATATTTCACCCCATCGTCATCAAGGGCGAGTACTACTTTGGGAAGAAGATCTGGCCCCTGTTTTTAATAGTTGGACTGTTGTTGGTTGCCGTATCGCTGTGGATTGAAAATCAAGTACTCTCAGCAGTTCTCAGCATCACCGGATTCTCCTCTCTTTGGAGCATCCATGAGCTGTTTGAACAGGAAGAGCGGGTTGCAAAGGGATGGTTTCCAGCAAATCCAAACAAGAAGGAATGAAAGGTATCAATACCTCAGGGCAAGCCCTGAACCCAGGAGGCGTTGCCTCCTTTTCCACCCCAAGGGACGGGGTATCTCACCGTGCTTTCCCTGCACTCGCTCGGGAGAAGACCCATCAAAATGGTTCCTTTCCTCTCGCTGTGCTGGGCAATGAACCTCTAGCAGGTTACAAGGTGCTGGTATTTTTCACGGAAAATACCAAATGGGGCATGGCAATACCTCGATACTCTTTGATGAACCTATCCCTGGCCAGCATTCCAGTACGAATTGCTACATTCATTGAGGCAAGGTTTGTCTCTCGTATGATGGAGTAGACTTCCTTGCAAGATAGATTCTTGAACGCATACTCCTTGCACGCTTTTGCTGCCTCGACAGCATACCCCATTTTCCAGTACTTGCGATTGAGGAGATAGCCGATTTCCAGCACCTGGGTATCCTTGATAGCCTGCCAGGTAAGACCTGCCTGGCCGATCATAGCCCCTGTTTCCTTGAGGATGAGAGCCCAAAGCCCAAATCCATCGGTTTCATAGCGTTTGATGTTTTTTTCCAGCCAGGCTCGTGTCTCTTCGTCGCTGAAAGCTCCCTCATAGGCATACATGGTCTGATCATCCTGCAGGATTTCTGCAAGAGAGGGGTAATCCCATTCTGTCATCTCGCGTAAAAGAAGTCGTTCTGTCTCAATTTTCACCAGTATGCTCCCTGCTCAAGTATAGCCCAGTGATTCTGAGCTATACAATCTTCTTGTTGCCTTTTGAGAGATTGACTACTGCAAAAATGCTGGTTCCCAAGATAAGGAGGAAGGAGATGGCGTTTATTACCGGTGTGGACCCATCCCGTACCTGCATATACATGTTGATCGGAAGGGTAGCCTGCGACCCCACCAAAAAAATGGTGGTATTGAAGTTCTCGAAGGACATAAGGAAGGCCATGGCAGCTCCCCCGATAATTGATGGTCTAAGGTATTTCAAGGTGATGAACCAGAGCACCTCTGCCTTGTTTGCTCCCAGATTGAATGCAGCCTCTTCCAGGGTGCGGTCGAACTTCTTCAATCGGGCAGAAACCACCAAGGCAACAATGGTTGAGATGAACGAGGACTGTCCAAGGACAATCAAGGGAAAACCAGGGCCAAGAAACTTGATGTAGATATTCATGTGTTCCTCGATGAAGAGCCCGATGCTGTTGGAGAACATCAGGATGGAGATACCTAGGATGACACCGGGAATAACCAAGGGAGCTATCATGAGGAAGTAGAGCGCTCCCTTGAACCGGAAATTCTCCTGTTCGAAGAGGAATGCCGCACAGGTTCCCAAGAAGGTTGAGACAACCATCACAGCCAGGGCAACCTTGAATGAGGTAGCGAGACTTCGTAGGTTGGTCTGGTCATGGAAGATGCCGTACTTATCCGGTCCATTGCCGAAGAACCAGTCGAGGGTGAATCCTTCCCAAGGGAGGGCTGGGTACATGGAGTTGTTGAAGGCAAGGATCATGGTCACGAGCAAGGGGGCAAAGAGAAAGATAAAGTAGAGTACGATAAATATGGTGAATCCATACCGGTAAGGTTTTGATGAAGGTAAGCTTCTGATCATTTTACTACCTCCTTCAGGTTTTGTTTGGTGAGTTTGAGCATGATCCAGATGATTATAGAGGAGAGAACCAGGAGGAGGAAGCCAAATGCAGCCCCCTGATTCCAGTTGAAGTAGAGAATAATCTGGTTGTAGATCTGCTCAGTAAACCAGAGTGAGTTCTTTCCTCCCATCAGGTTCGGGGTAAGGTAGCTTCCCAGTACCAGCATGAAAACAATAATGCCCCCATTTACGAGTCCTGAGGCGCAGTGCGGGATAATGATGGTCCTCCATATGGCAATTTTAGAGGCACCGAGATCATACGCAGCTTCGATGAGTGAATTGTCCAGGTCATCCATGACCCCTATGACCGGTACCACCATGAAGAGCATGCTGGTATAGACCAATCCCATGACCATGGTAATGTCGTTGTAAAGCATCTCAAACGGTTCCTTGAACAAGCCGATTGAGACAAAGAAGTGGTTCAATACCCCGCTCTCACGGAGCAGTATCATCCATCCATAGACGCGTATCAGCTCACTTACCCAGAACGGGACAAGAATGAAGATCATCAACACCCCACTTATCCGTCCTTTGACAATTTTGGAGATGTAGAACGAAACCGGCAGTGAGATGACCATCACGAGAAAGGTTACCAGAATTGAGTACGCTGCGGTCCTGACAAAGGTGAGCCAATAGATAGGTTCCTGGAAAAATGCCAGATAGTTATCCATGGTGAACCTTCCCGTATCTGCCTTGGTAAACGAGAGCCTCAGCAACTCGATATGGGGCAGCACAATCAGGAGGAACAGCCACAGAACCACCGGGAGAAAGAAAAAGAGAAAACTCCATTTGATCTGTTGTCTATTCTTCATCATATAACTTCCAATCGCTTCGCTTGAAGCAGACAGTCTTGCGCTTATCCCATCCTACCTGTATGTGGTCCCCGGCTTTGATGTAGTCATACTCTCGTGTCTGGGGTAGGGCGACCACCAACTCTTCCTCTCTTCCCTGTGTCTGAACGAGGAGTCTGCTGTTTCCTCCATCAAAGAGAATGGAGGAGACCTTTACCGGAAGTATATTGAAGTGCTCTCTGTTCTCTCCTGGGTTGATGATGACAGACTCAGGACGGATGAAAAGGTCGTACTCTTCATCTTCCTTGAAAGATGCAGAATCGAATAGGATTTGGAAGTCAAATTGATCAGCATAACGGGCAATGACCTCACCACTCTGACCGAAACGAAGCTTCACCCTCAGCTTATTGTTGTTGCCGACAAACTGGGCAACAAATGAGGTTTTTGGTTCGTGGTAGAGCTCTTGAGGCGTTCCGATCTGTTCAAAATGACCGTTGTTCATTACAGCAACCATGTCACTCATGACCATTGCCTCACTCTGGTCGTGGGTGATATATACAAAGGTGGTCCCCACCTGGGATTGCAGGCTCTTCAGCTCCACCTTCATGTGTTCACGCAATTTTGCATCGAGTGCCCCAAGTGGTTCATCGAGCAGGAGCACCGTTGGCTCCATGATAAGGCAGCGAGCAATGGCAATACGTTGCTTCTGACCGCCTGAGAGTTGACTGATCTGTTTTTTGCCTGATCCAGGCAGGCCAACTCGCTCCAGCAATTCGTGAACCTTCTTATCAACCTCAGGCCCCTTTTCTCCTCTTCTCCGTAAGCCGAATGCGATGTTCTCATGCACATTCATCATGGGAAAGAGCGCAAGACTTTGAAAGACAAGATTCACCGGACGCTTATTGGGTGCTACACCTTCCATATTCTGCCCATTGAACAGGATTGTTCCCCCATCGGGCTTATAAAAACCGGCGATCATTCTGAGCAGCGTTGTCTTTCCACAGCCTGAAGGTCCTAAAATAGAAAAAAATTTGCCATCCTCTACATCAAATGAGACTTGATCAACTGCAGTAAAATCACCAAATCGCTTGGTGACCTGCTGTACTGAGAGCGCACTATCCATACTGTTGTTACCTTACATGAAGGCCAATAGCCGTACAGGTACAGCTATTGGCATTAAAAGAATCCTATCTGCTAGCGTGCAGCCTTGATCTTGTCGAGCGTTTTTCCTTCCATCTCCTCAATTCCTGCCGGAACGGTTGGATACCAATTGATATTTGCGAGTACCTCAGGAGGCAGACCACGAGTAAAGTTTGCCTTGATCTCTGGATCGAGGTAGTTCACGGCATCCTTGCTTGCCGTTCCATAGGTCTCCCTGTTGGTGAAGAATGCGGCATTCTCTGGTTCCAGCATGAAATTGATGTATGCATAGGCTGCATCCAGATTCTCACTCTTTGCAGGGATGGCAAAGGTGTCAACCCAAGCAAGAGCTCCACTGGTAGGTGCAATATAGTCGATGTTTGGATTCTCTGCATGCAACTTCCATCCAGCCTGTTCCCAAGCTGATGCTGCCCAGACCTCTTCCGAACGGAGCGATTGCAACAACTGGTCCCCATTGTCCCAGTAGGTCTTTACTGACGGCTTTCCTTCGATCAGGACCTTCTCCATCTCATCAAGAAATTCCTGGTAGGCGGCGGTGTCGTTGTAGAGTTCGAAGGGATCGTAGCCGAGAGAGAATCCCATACCGATCAGGGTAGGTCTCTTGAGGCGATAGGAGACCCTTCCTGCATACTTGGGATCAAGAAGATCCTTGAAGTCCTTTACATCAGGAGCGAGGGCCTTGTTGATGACCAATCCTTCTGTGCCATAGACGTGTGGAACTGCATAGGAGGATCCATCTACCAAGGTGTTCTTTTTAACAGCCTCGAGCAGGGATGCATCAATCTGTTCGGTATCTATTCGTGAATAATCGATTGGTTGGTAGATTCCATACTGCTCGACCACGGAGGAAATACGGTCCTGGGATGGTTGGGCAAGATCAAACCCACCACCACGTGTTGCTCTCAGCTTACTGATCATCTCTTCGTTGTTGCTGAGGGTCACCTCCACTTTGTACCCGGTCTCCTCGGTGAACTTGTCCAGCAGTTCCTGCGGGGCATAGCCCGACCAGGTGATGATTCTGAGTACTGGATTTTTTGCCTCGCTTGCAGCTTGTGCAAAGAGAGAACTGCCCAAGAACAGTACAATCATGAGAACAAGAACAACTTTCTTCATATGAATTCCTCCTTTAGGAATAGATGAAATTTGAGCAACTGTTGATTACAGCAAGATTTTTTTGTAATCAACACCCTGCTTTTATCGTAGGACCTGCCTACTGTAAAGTCAAGTCCAATCTAGGAAAGATAAATTTGTTATCTATGAAGAGTTTGTTAAAAATCCATGAAAGAGCCTTGAAGCAACACGTATGTTCCTGCTTTTCCGTTTATAAGAAAGAGCACGAGAAGACTGCCGACTCTAGGATGGAACGTTGTCACTGAATGGCTCTGATGAAGCAACGACGTCGCTTGTGCATCTCTGTCTTGAAGCTCTTCCACTGGGTCTGCACTTTGTCGTTGTATTCAAGCTCCGGACCGGTTTCAGCATATCGGACCCCGTTGGCGATGGCCCGCTTGATCCCTTCGTGCAGGATGATTGCATTCACCCCTCTGCCTAGATACTCGGGTTTGACAGCGATAAGGTACATGTCCAGAACGTCATGCTTCTTCAATGCGTACAGGACCCTGAGAAAGCCAAGGGGGAAGAGGTGCCCTCTAGACTTTTGCATGGCACGGGAGAGGGAGGGGACCATGATGCCGAAGCCGATGACAGCATCTGTTGCATCAACAACCATGTAGATATATTCAAGGCTGACCAGGCTGAGAAACTGCTTGATGGCAAGGTCAATCTGCCCATCGGTAAGCGGACAGAATCCATACAAATCTGCAAAGGAATCGTTGTACATATGGAACATCTGATGAGCATAGGGAAGTACTTTTTTCTTGCTGGAGAAGGAGAGTAAACGGTAGCCGTTTCGTTTCTGGGCAAGTTCGCTGATTCTCTCAATACGGGGATCGACCATCTCGGGTACAAATACCTTGTACTCAACCCAATCCACGTCCTTCACGAAGCCAAGTTGCTCCAGATGCTTACGATAGTATGGGTGGTTGTAGAGGGTAATGAACATTCCCAGTTGGTCGAAGCCATCGACGAGCAGACCTTGCTTGTCCAAGTCAGAAAAGCCAATGGGGCCGATGATGGTGTCCATTCCCCTCTCCTTGCCCCATGCAAAAATGTGCTCAAAGAGCAGCCGACTCACGGAAATGTCATCAATTACATCGTAGCGCGTGAAACGCATGTACAATTGTTCTTTGGCTTTGTTCAGTTTGTGGTTTATCAGGGCGGCAATCCGTCCAACGACCTTACCCTCTTTTCTTGCAAGAAAGGCAACACACTCAACATAGGCAAATGCTGGATTCTTCTTGGGATTGAAGTTCCACTTTTCATCAAGAATAAGGGTCGGAACGTAGTATGGGTTGTCCTGGTAGAGCTTGTTCGGGAAGCTGAAAAATTCATTCCAATCATGGCGTGAGGAGACAGGGTGAATTGTGATCATGAGCACCTCCTCAGATGTTGTTACCTTATTCTATCGCATTTGAACGGTAGTGTAACGGATTGTTGACCTGTATTCTTACATTTTTTAGAAAAGTGTATAGCGACTATGCTCTTATCCATTCATGAGAGGGGCATGGAGATGGTAGCAACTTCTTTTTCCTCTATCCTACCTGATTTGGCAACTGCATAGCGAACTATCGTAATTGTATGGGAGTCTGCCTGATAGGTAAGAACATACCAGACCGGCCGAGTCGATTCAAAGAAATCATCCCGTCCATGGAAGGATTCACATACCAATTCGGTATTGCTGGGGGTGAATTGGTAGAGTTTGGTAGCGATATGGAGGTGACCAGAGAGGGAGAGACCTACCTTGTTGGATACCATGGTTTCAAGGAGAAGTGCTCTCTCAAGGGGATCAGAGAGTGCAAAATAGAAGACTTCCGGGCCACCGTAGAGGGGAATATGGCTACAGAACACCTTCACATTTGGATCTTCCTGTATCGCTTCATTGAGATTGTCCAGCTGGGTCTTTCCCAAGCTGGCGTTACCTGAATCCAGAAGGTAGAAGGAGAGTCCCTTGTGACTGAATCGTCTGGTAGTGGAAGGATGGATGTATTGTATGAAGTGTTCTCTTCCCTGGTCTCGTACGTCATGGTTTCCCAGAATTGCATGGGCCGGGATTCCTCGATCCTTCAATGTTCCCAAGAAAGCTGCGTATGATTCATATTCGCATGCTTTTGACTCAGAGGTGCCGTCACCGAGATGGATGGCAAAATCCAGCTTCTCCTGATAGGCGTCAAGCCAGGTGTAGAACTCCTCAAATGCCCAATATACACCTGCATTTTCCCTCCCGTAGTGGAGGTCGCTCAGGACCAGAAAATTGAAGTCCTCACGCTCTTCACTGGTAATGCTCTGGTCAAAGCTCCCTCCCGGAGCGTCTTGTTCAATGCGTGAATACCCCCCTATTTCAGAGCATCCGGATAGTACAAGCATGCTGATCAGAAGTATGGTAAGAAGAAAAGAGCTACCTATCTTAGGGATTCCACGTCGCATAGATGCCTGCCTCCTTTCTCAGAAGTATGACGGACTCTGGATAGACATCAGAGAATTGGACTTCGTAGGTTGTCCCAATCTGCAGTGCATCACAGATCTTCCAGGATAAATTGACCCCAACGATGGGACCCCAAGCTTGGCAAACGTAGGTGAACAAGGTATTGGTGGATATCTGCGCTGAAAGTGTTGCCGCCCCAAGTGCCGTACAGCTGATCCTCAAGCCGAGATGAGGACTGGTGTTGTACAGGGGTTTGTCGATGAATGGGAAGATTGACATACTCTCTTGAACACCTATGCTGTAGGATAACTCCCAATCAAGGATACTGGTGGGCAAGAAGAACCTGCGCGAATAAGCCAGGACCAAATCCAGCAAGGTTGCCTCTGCCACTCCAAACGAGCCATGCAGTGTGCCCAGCAGTTGCTTGCTTGTCCATTGCTTCTCTCCCTTCAGGGTGTGAGACCAGCAAACCGTTGCATCGGTAAGAGGAGGAACGTTTCGGTAGCCAAAGAGAAATGCTTCATCGCCTCTTTGCAAGCCTGCCACAGTTGCCCAGCTGGTGGCATCAGTGGCAACAATGGAATTATGCAGAGCAAGATGTTGGGTGATATGGCTCACTTGTACGGCCTCAGCCCCAAGTGGAGCAAGGCACAGCAAAACAAGGAGACTGAGAAGTATGGATTGTATCCGGCTGGAACCATTGCCCGGCATGTTTGTTCTTGTCCTTTTTACGAAGTTTCTGCTCTCCTAGTATACGGTACCGGTGAGAGGAAACAAGGATAAACGCTTTCAATTACCTAAAAATTTGAAGCAAATATTCCATTGCCATGCCTTAGGGAGAGACACTCCAATGTTGCTGTCTTGCAGTACAAGCAACATCTGAGAGTGCAATGGAGGCAATGTATGAATAACCTGAACTCAGTATTGTTGGACGTTTGTATTTCTAACTCTATATATTGTAACGAGTTAACTGTGTATTGCTATGGCTTAAGTAGGGGAGGTCGCCATGAATTATCAAGATGATGAATTGATGCAAGTCTTTTCAATATTGGATCTTCACTCGAGAGCGGATCGGGGTAATCTTGATAACGTGCTTGATGAAATCACCTATCCTGAGCCACGTTTTGGCACCATCAAACAATATCGTTTGGAGACTAAAACACACCGAAAGCTGA
>JBFWKK010000021.1:0-38636 GCA_050252715.1 Sphaerochaeta sp.
TCGATGTAGAGGGTTGGCTCAAGGAGGTCGAAGACGTCCGCAGCAACCACTACCCGAAGTTTGGTGATCATCTGCCAAAGGAACTTTCTTCGTTCCTCGATCAGCTCGAGGCTAACTTGAAAGCTGCACTGTAAGCAGAAGATATAGCAATGTTTCATAACGGCTCTTTCTTTCACGAAGGGCCGTTATTCGCTATACTGGTCTCATGAGCCAATTGGAACGCATCGTTTTCATCAACCGGAGTATCGAGGAAGCAGGTGGGGTGAAAACTGCCGATATCGAGCGTGAGTTCTCCATCTCCCGTAGGCAGGTGTTGCGAGATATCTCCTATCTTCGCGATCAACTAGGGGCTCCCATTGCCTACGAGCGGGACAGGAATTGGTATCACTATCAAGGGCCTTTCACACTCTTTTCCAATACCAACGAACGAATGTTGGTGCTCAATGCAATTATCAGAAGTCTGGCTCAGTCACAGGGAATTATGTCCGGCCTCACCGAAATGATCAGTGAGGGGATCGACAGCGGGGTGGAGAAGCACTATCGTGCTCTGTCCAACAAGATTGTATTCATTACTCCAGTCCAGGACTGGCCCGATTGGGAAATTTTCAACAAGATATGTTCCGCGATGAAGAGCTCAGAGCGGATGAGTATGCACTATCACAACGCATTGGGTATACGTTCACACCGGCATATTGAGCCGCTTAGGCTGGTGAACTACACAGGGCGTTGGTACCTGCTTGGCTTTGATATGCAGCATAACCAGCTGAGGACGTTCCATCTCTCGAGGGTAGAGAGTCTTTTCCAGATAGTAGGAGATCGAGCCAAAGAGCGTTTTACTGATGAAGAGCTTGATGTGTTCATTCATAGTGGGTATGGCATTTTCATGGGAAGCGAGGTCACCTATGTTACCTTTAGAGTCTATGGATGGGCAATTCATACGCTCAGTACCCAGAGCTGGCATCCCGAGCAGAGGCAGCGCCGCCTCAGAGAAGCGGAAAGGGATGCTTTGGAAGTAACCCTTCCTGTTTCCAATTTGCAGGAGATTCTCTCTACGCTCCTCTCCTATGGTCCCGATGCACGTCCTATAGCCCCTCCTGAGTTTGTTGTCCGCTATCGGGAAGCGGTAAGAAATATGTGGAATATGGCAAAAGAGTTTTAGTGTGACATCTTATGTCTCAGTATTGCAGGTATCCTCAAGGAAGAGAAGGAGGATACACTATGAATGTTACAGAAAATGGATCAAAACCCCTGCCTGGATGGTATGACCGATTGCTTTCCAACCCCCTGCTGATGGTGCTTGGAGTGGTGTGCGTGTTGCTCGTCTCCCCATTGCTGCTTGTCTACGGTGCTCTGCTTCCTCTTGTTAGACGATAGGATCCAGGGAGGAGATTTGGCATATTGTTGCAAGACGGTGCCGAAATTCCTGCTTTTTTGTATATTCATGCAAGATTACCCTTCCCATACGGCCTGCTTTCTCGATAGGATGGAGAGACTTCCTGCAAGTCATCATCCCCTCTGTCTGAAAATGCCGCTATCAGTGTGGCTTTGTATGCAGACTCAAGGAGTTCTCTGATGGCAAATCAACCATCCAGCGCTATGAAGTATGGCCCTTCCGAAAAGCCCCCGATGGGACAATGGATTCCCCTGAGTATCCAGCATGTCTTTGCGATGTTCGGAGCCACCATTCTCGTCCCGATCCTAACTGGTCTCAGCCCGAGTACAGCACTGTTTACTGCAGGAACCGGCACCCTCCTGTATATCTTGATTACCGGGGCAAAGGTCCCCGCCTTTCTTGGCTCCTCATTTGCATTCATTCCTGCCCTGGTTGCGATCAGCAGTGCCTATGGGGTTCCCTATGCGATGGGTGGTGCAGTGGTCTCGGGTCTCTTCTACATGTTGGTAGCATACATCATCAAAAAAAGTGGTCACAACTGGTTGAACAAGGCCCTTCCTCCGGTGGTGATCGGATCTGTCATCGTGGTTATCGGTTTGAACTTGGCACCTACTGCCATGGGTATGGCAATGTATGACGGAAGTGGTGAATACAGTCTCTATTTCTTGTTGATCGCGACCGTTACCCTCTCCTTGACCATTATTGCAAACATCTTCGCCAAGGGCTTCTTCAGTATCATACCTATTCTCATTGGTCTGTTTGGTGGTTACTTCTTTGCCCTGGCCATTGGCCTCATCTTCCCCCAGTATGCCCTGATCGATTTTGCAGCAGTCAAGGAAGCTGCTTGGTTCGGTCTTCCCACCTTCACCTTGCCAAAGTTCAATCTGGTAGCTGCCATAACCTTCATCACAGTTTCTCTTGCTACCATCTGTGAGCACCTTGGTGATACCCTGACGATCAGCAAAGTGGTAGGCAAGGATTTCTACAAGGATCCAGGACTACACCGAACCATCGCAGGTGACGGAATTGCAACCCTTTGGGCTTCCCTGTGGGGAGGTCCTCCCAACACCACCTATGGGGAGAACATCGGGGTGCTTGCCCTAACCCGGGTCTACAGCGTCTATGTAACCGGTGGGGCGGCAGTTGTTGCAGTTGTTCTTTCCTTCTTCCCAAAGTTTGGTGCACTGATCCAGACCATACCCAACCCAGTGCTTGGAGGTATCTCCATGTTGCTCTTTGGGACCATCGCATCCAGCGGGCTACGCACCTTGGTTGATGCAGGGGTCAACTACGAGGACAAGCGGAATCTGACGATCAGCAGTGTTATCTTGGTAATTGGGATCGGCGGAGGAATGCTCTCCTTTGCAATGGGAGAAAACCTGGAGTTCACGCTTGCCGGTGTTGCACTCGCTACCTTGATCGGTATCCTGCTCAACATCTTTCTTCCCAGGGAACAGCAAGCTTGAGAACAACAGAGATGAACTATTGAATTAGGAGAGAGCCACCGATTTCGGTGGCTCTCAGAATACATAGTGACTTAGAACGTCTTATTGTACTGCTTTCCCGTAGTAGGCAGCTTCATAGAGCATCTGTACGTCGTTGGCAGTAGGAGTGCCAGGGTTGGTCAGGGTACAAGGGTCCTCGAATGCATTCTGGCTCATTCTTTGGACAGCTTCCTTGAACTTCTCCTCGTTGAAATCAACTTCGGTGCAATCCTTGAAGCAGGAGGGGATGTCCATCTTCTTGTTCATCTCCCTGATTGCCTCAGCAAGGTCATCTACACCCAGAATCTTCTCTGCATAGGCATACTTGTCGGTGAATTTCCTATTGTAGGCAATGACATAGGGCAGGAGAATTGCATTTGCAAGCCCATGGGTTACCCCAAACTCACCACCGATCTTGTGTGCCATGGAGTGGACTAAGCCGAGGGATGCATTGGTGAATGCCATGCCGGCGAGTGCTGATGCTTCATGCATTGCCTCCCTTGCCTCGAGGTTCTTTGGCTCATGGTAGGCAACTGGCAGACTCTCCAGCACCATCTTGATCGCTTGTACAGCATAGGGATCGGTGAATGCTGTGGCAGCTGTGGAGACAACCGCTTCCACAGCGTGGCACATGACGTCCATACCGGTGTTGGCAGTGATGTGTTTGGGCATGGTCATAGGAAGGGATGGGTCGAGGATTGCAATATCTGGGACCATGTCCGCTGCCACGATTGGATATTTGATGTGCTTTGTTGTGTCGGTGATGACCGAGAATGCTGTAATCTCGCTTGCTGTACCGCTGGTGGAGGGGATGGCAATGAATTTGGCTTTGTTTCTCAGTCCTGGCATACTGCCGGGTTGGATGATGTCCTCAAAGGAAAGTTCGGGGTGTTCATAGAAGCACCACATGACCTTTGCTGCATCAAGGGCAGAACCTCCACCAATGGCAACAATCCAGTCGGGACCAAAGTCGAGCATGGCTTTACCGCCTCTCTGTACGGTCTCAACTGAAGGGTTTGGCTCAACCCCGTCAATCAAAATGGACTCGATTCCTGCCTTCTGTAACATGGCCTGTGCCTGATCCAGGAAGCCAAAGCGCTTCATGGAGCTGCCTCCTGTGACGATGGCTGCTCTCTTGCCTTTCAGCTCGGCAAGTTTATTAAGGGAACCTTCTCCATAGTAGATGGTTCTGGGGATGGAAAAACTCATTACATTCATAGTGTTGACTCCTTGGATGAATCTGTATGTCCACAAGATATCGATATTTATTTATCGTGTTAAGGGGTTTTACACATATAGCGAAAAATTTCCATTAAAAGCAAAAATATTACGATAAAATTAAAAAATAAATACTAAGAAGAATAATAAAGGTAATATATATCCAAAAAATTGTGAAATAATATAACTAAAATGAACATTTTGCTGTCTCTGATAACACTAATGCAAGTAATTATACATCTGTCAAACATTTTCCTTATATCCGGCATGGAAAGGTTCTCTCTTGTGCAGTTATTTGGTATGCTTTCACTCTATGCTTAGTTACACCATTGTTGATTCTGATTCTGCTTTTGCAGAACTGCTGGCCTCTTGGGACGATCGTAATATTCACACACTCGCCATGGATTTTGAAGGAGAGTTCAACCTACACATTTATGGAGAACATCTCTGTCTCATCCAACTTTTCGATGGATATTCCTACTATCTGGTTGACCCCTTCAAGATTTCAAGTGAAATGCTGCAGAGGTTCCTTGAGGATGCATCACGTGAGAAAGTAATGTTTGATTGTGCCAGTGATTCCGCCTTGGTACGCAAGCAGTATGGGATTATCATGGAAGGAGTCTTTGATATCAGGGTTCTAGCTCTCGCCCTAGGATATACTGGCAATTTGAGCGGGCTTATAGAACGATACCTTCCCGAGATTCCCAAGAAACCTGTTTCCGCAAAGAAAAAGAACCAGATGACGAACTGGCTGAAACGTCCCTTGAAGCCTGAACAGATTCAATATGCACTCAGTGATGTGGAGCATCTTTTCGCACTCAAGAATCTTTTACAGAGAGATATCGCCGAACAGGGTGAGGAACTTCAAATGAAAGTACATGAGCAGATGAAGGGAGTGGGGAAGAGCAAAGGGCCCGATAGACCAGGGTGGACCAAGTTCTCCTCCTGGAAATATCTTTCAAAGGATGAACGTGTCTTTCTGAAACACTTTTTTCTGGCACGCGATACCTTGGCAAGGAAATACAATGTTCCAGCTGTGCGCATCCTGGAAAAGCCGCTTCTCTTGCAGATGGCGAAAAATGTACCTGCAAGCGATATTGACTTCCATATCTATTGTGGAAAATGTGCTCCCAAGAAACTTGCTGAACTGGTGAACATCTTGAAGCAGGCGAAGCAGGATGCCCTTACTGAACTTGGGAGAGCCTGAGGCTGATATGCTCGCGTGCTTCCACCAAGGATGAGAGCACCTCACAGGTGGTAGTGTCGATACCGTGCAGTTTCCCAAGTTTGACAACAGTCCCACTGAACCACTGGTTCTCGGTTTTCTTTCCAGCATCCATGTCTTGGCACATGGATGTTTTTCCTTTGAATCCCAGGGAGGTTACAATGCGGTGATTCTCCTCAATGAGCTCATCACTGAGAACCACACCCTCTGCCTTGGCAACCGCCTGTACTTCCCTGCAAACCTTCTGTGCTAGACTCCACACAGGCTCCTGGTCCAGATCCCCATAGGTTGCTGAAAGAAGACCGCTGATGGTGTTGTATGCTGTATTGAGCATGAATTTGTTCCAGAGCTCACGCTCAATGTTTTCTGGAACTACATAGGAAATACCTGCACTGGCAAACAGAGCGGAGATCTCCTTGATCCGTTCTGTTTTTTCATTACTCTTTTCACCGAAGACTATCCTGCCTTCTTTTGTATAGGTTATATGATTGCCAACGTGTGTGGAATTCAGTCCTACAGCAAAACTATAGAGTATTTTCTCTTTCCCAAAAGCCTTGGCGAGTTCCCGCTCGCTTTCAATTCCATTAAGCAGGGAGAGAATGGTTGTATTTGGACCGACAACAGGCTTCAGCATGGAAATAGCATCGCCCAGGTGGTGGTTCTTCGTAGCAAGAATGACAAGGTCAGAGACATTGGCTTCCTGAGGGGTGCAAAAGTGAAAAGGTGCACGCTCCCCATTGAGGAAGATGCCCTCCTGGGTATAGCGCTTCTTGCGCTCTTCATCTACCAGAAAGCAAACATGTTTGCTTCCAAGAAGATTGTAAAGTCTCAGCCCATAGAGGGCACCGACTGCTCCACAGCCAAGGATGGTTATCTGTTTCATAGGGTTATCAACTCCAATACCAAGGAGAAAAGATTCTCCAGTTCTTTTCGTGGGATGTACTCCTCACAGGTGTGAGGTTCTTCATATCCGGTTGTGCAGACAAGGGTTTCAATACCAAGCTTGTTCAAAACATTGGCATCACTTCCCCCGAGGGTTGGAGCTAGACGAACCGGCAAGCCCAAGCTCCCACATGCCTGTTTGAAGTGCATAAGAGCCTGTGAATCCTCACAATGCCTGTATGCTTCATACTGGTGTTCATGTTGGATATGTACATGCCCACCATACTTCTTGGCTGCAGCTTCCATCGCATCAATCATGCTTCTGGATTGTCTTATCAGCTTACTTGGGTCCAGGCTTCTTGCCTCAAAGATTAGAGTGGCCTTGTCGCAGACAATATTCTTTGCTCCAGGAGCGATGAATGATCCAACATTTGCGGTGGTCTCCTCATCTATTCGAAGCAGGTTCATATTGGCTACTGCACAGCTTGCCATCTGGATGGCACTGATGCCTGTCTCTGGCTTGAAACCGGCATGGGCACCCTTGCCATGGAAGACTGCTTCTATCTTGTCTTGCGAGGGAGCGGCCGAGATGGCACCCCCAACACTCCCTGATGCGTCGAAGGTGAACCCGTAGCTTACATCTGCAAGCAGCTCTTTTTCTATGTATTGAGCTCCCACCAGACCCTGTTCTTCGCTTCTGGTGAATAGCACCACAATGGGAGGATGTGCCATTGATTGTTGCTGTATGGTGTCGAGTGCAACCAAGATGGCTGCTACCGCTGCCTTGTCATCAGCACCGAGAGCGGTGGTTCCGTCAGTTTTTAGAAGCGGTCCATCTTCTACAACATGTGCCCCACGGGCAAGCTCCACGGTATCCATGTGGGCATTGAGCAGAATGGTATTTCCTGTTCCCGGCAGGTAGCCGTACAGATTTCCACCAGCATCATAGTCGGTGGAAAGTCCTGCTTGAAGCAGTTTTGTTTCCAGAAGGAGTGCTATCTGGTCTTCCTCATAGGAGACAGAGTCATGGGAGACCAGTTGAGAGAAGGTTTCAAGAAGGTTTTGCATGTGTTGACTATACCACAGGCAAAAAGGCTTTGACCACACCAACTTGTCGGCTATAGTAAGGGTATGAGTTATACAGCAAAAGAATCACGGTATGATTGTATGCGTTATCGGTATGCAGGAAAGAGCGGACTCCGTCTTCCTGAGCTCTCCCTTGGTCTATGGCATAATTTTGGTGCAGAAGCTGATGAAGAGGTGTGCCGCAGCATTCTCACCACGGCATTCGATCATGGAATTACCCACTTTGACTTGGCAAACAACTATGGCCCCCCTCCAGGCAGTGCAGAGGAGCGCTTTGGTTCGATCTTGAAACAAGAACTTTCCCACTATCGCGATGAGATGATTATATCCAGCAAGGCCGGTTACTACATGTGGCCAGGGCCTTATGGTGAATGGGGGAGTCGCAAGTACCTTATTGCAAGTTGCGACCAGTCCCTCCAGCGAATGGGTCTTGAGTACGTGGACATCTTCTACCATCACCGTCCCGATCCTGACACCCCTCTGGAAGAGACACTGGGGGCTCTTGCCCAGTTGGTGCAGCAGGGAAAGGCCCTGTATGTGGGTATCAGCAACTACCGCGCAGAAGATGCCGTGAAGGCAATCAAGATGCTGAAGAAGATGGGTACTCCCTGTGTGTTGAACCAGGTGCGCTATTCCATGCTTGACCGTTGGGTGGAGGAGGATGCCCTCCTGGATGCCATGGATGGCCAAGCTGGTACCATCTGCTTCTCTCCACTTGCCCAAGGGCTTTTGACTTCACGATATCTGGATGGCAAGGTTCCTGAAGGTTCACGGGCAAGTGAAAATCGATTCCTGAAGGCTGATTCCATTACCAAGGAGCGGGTTGCACTGCTTGGAGAACTTAATGAGGTAGCCAAGCGCCGTGGGCAGAGCCTCTCTGAGCTTGCTATCAGTTGGCTGCTCAAGAATGAGAAAGTAACCAGTGTACTCATTGGCGCCAGCAGCAAGGCACAGTTGCTCCAGAATCTAAAGGCATTGGACAAGCCGTCTACATTCTCCTCAGAAGAGCTCTCTGAGCTGGATGCTATTTTGCAACGGTGGGAGTAAGGAAGCAAGTATGTATGCAGTGGAAGTAGATGCCTATATTGCAGAGCTTGAGAAAGAGAAGAGGATACCCTTGGACCAGATACGTACTCTGGTCCATGAGGTAGTTCCTGAGGTCGTGGAGTCCATCAAATGGAGGATGCCTACCTTCAGCTTGCCTGATGGTGGGGATATCATCCATATGGCAGCTTTCAAGAAACATATTGGCCTCTACCCGCTTCCTGAAGCTATCGATGAGTTCCAGGAAGCATTGGCCCCCTATCATACAAGTAAAGGAGCAATCCAGTTCCCTTTAGGTTCTGCATTGCCCCTTGATGTGATCCAGAGGATCATCCAGTTCAGGCTTAACGTCTTATTAGAAAAAAAGCACTAGTTTTATTCCTCGTCAAGGAAATGGTTCACGGCATCCTTGAGAAATTTGGCGTTGCCTTGGTAGTAGGTCCCAAAACGCTCATCGTCGATGTACATCTGCACTATCCCCCGATGAGCTTCCTTTGAGTAAGAAGGCCACGTGAAGCGAAGCCACTCGGCATGGAGGGATGATACTTCCCTGGCGAGAGGGCTGGTAGGGTCTCCTTCCTTTGCGGCTGCCTGGAGTTTCTCTACCACCTTATTCCCCAATGCTGTAAATTTTTTAAAGGTTTCCTCGTCCATTCCCATCATCTGTGCGTTTGCCTTCTCTACGGTTTCCTCTCCGTACTTCTGACGGATTTCTTCGCCATAGTGTGATTCATTCTCAGCGATCATCTGCTTCTTGAAACCTTCAAAGTGCTCTTTGTCACTCATGGTGATTTCTCCTTTGCTTTCTTGGATGGTATACGTAATGGTCTGTATGAGCTGGTCGAGTTTGTTTCGTTTTTCAAGGAGTAGTTCTCTCTGTCTTTCCAATGCATCCTTGGCTTTAAAATCAGGGTCATCAAGTATGACTTTGATGGTTTTCAAAGAAAATTCCAGCTCCCGATAGAAAAGAATCTGCTGTATTATGAGCAATTCATCCTTACCATAGACCCGGAATCCATTCTGAGGCTGCCTGACAGGGGTGAGGAGACCATACTCTTCCCAGTAACGGAGGGTTCGTTCACTTACTCCACTTAGCTCTGCCATTTCTTTGATCGTATACTTCATGGATACATACATACACCCTGACGTTGCGTGAAGGTCAAGCGTCAATCTTCGTTTTTTTCTGCTTCATAGGTTTTTTTGTCAAACACACAGTAGGAATTCTTTCCTGAGCGCTTTGCTATGTACATTGCGAAGTCGGCATATTCTATGAGCTCAAACAAATTGGTGGTGTCTTTGTTGTAGATAGCCATACCAAGGCTACAGGAAATGGGAAGACTGCCACTATCTGTAAGAATTGGGGTACTGGTTACTTTGTCTCTGAAGGTTTCATAGAAGTGTGCAATGAATGACTGTTCAACTTCTTCCAAACCATGCAGATAGAGTCCAAACTCATCTCCTGCTATGCGCATGGCGATGGATTTTTCTGTACAGGAGAGGCTGGAAAGGCGAGCGGATAACCCTACCAGGTACTGGTCGCCAACCGCATGTCCGTAGGTGTCATTTACCAGTTTGAAGTTGTCGATGTCGATAAAGACAAAGAGTCCCAATGCCTGAGGGGCCTCTTGTATGACTCCTTGTATTTCCGAGTGGTACTGGTAGCGGCTTACCAAACCAGTCAATGCATCCTTTACAAGGCGATTATTCAGTTCCAGGTTCAGTTGTTCCAGTTTACGGTTTGCCCTTTGCAGCTGACGCTGTGTGTTGACCAACTCATTGTTGAGTTTCTGGATTTCCTCAAAGTGGTTATACACCTCCTCTGAAGCATGAAGCAGTTGCTCTCCATGTAAAATGGCAAATTGCTTGATCATGGAAAAAATAAGTTGGTTATGCATTTCCACAACATGAGCGGGCATCTCCCCCAGATAGTCAAGAGCAAGCACATATACAAATGTCTTTGCGCTCACGATAAAGAAACAAAGCTCCTCCTGATCCTCTATGATGGGGATATGTGCACAGAAGACCTCCTTCTTATGATCCATTGCATTGGAGAAGATGCTGTTGAAGCGATTTTTATCTTCTTGGCCAAAGAGTGATTCAAGTGTGGTCTTGAAGGGCATTGCCAGTGAAATGGGGTTTGACCAATATGTCTCTTGGACTATTTTATTTGTGTCAGTGCGGACAAAGAATGAGTGGTTCATCACTTGACTACCGCCTTATCGGCCCAGAGAACCAACTCTGTGGCAAGGTCGGTATACACATCGACGGGCCATGCTTTATAGACCCCTCCACTGGTTTTGAATGCTCTCCCGCCCACTGCCACAAGGAGGGATGGATAGTTCTCCTTCAAGGTTTTTACTGCAAGATAACAGACTTGCAAGTGCTGTGGCATGGTAACCGAGAGTGCGACAAGATCGGGCTTATGTTCTGCCACTGCGTTTACCAAAGAGGGAATAGGGACCGCTGCCCCAAGGTAGATGCTTTCCCATCCATGATGTTCAAAGAGGTCTGCCACCATTCTTCCCCCCATCTCATGGAGCTCACTACCGATGCAACAGGTAAGGATCTTTTTGTCCACTGGATTCTGGTTGAAGATGTACGGATAGAAGCGAGAGAGAATCATCTGGGTGGTTGATGTAGCGTAATGCTCCTTGTCCACGGTTATCTTGTTCTGGTACCATAGCTCTCCGACTTCCTGCATGCTGAGGCGTATGACATCTTCATAGATATCTTCCAGGCTCAGTCCATCTTTTTTTGCATCTTCAATGATTTTGATTGCCTTCTGGGTTTCACTCCTGAGAAGTGCATTCAGATAGGCTCGACGAATAGGAAGATGAGGACCTTCAAGAAAGGCCTCTGATACCTGGTAGTTGTCCATAGCCTGTTCTGTTGCAACTATTGCTGCATCAAGGATAGTTCTTGCTGAAGTGCTCATTGTCCCATCTTCAAAGAGTTTGTCACTGAAGCTCTTCAAGATCTCATAGTGATGCACCATCTGGTCCTTGACGCGATCACGATCGATATCTTTCATCAGGTTGCAGAGCAACTCATAGAGCCAGACTGCATAATTTGTGAAGAGCTTCTCATCTCCAATTTGCACTGCTGTTGAAAGGAAGTCAAAGTTGTAAAGAATATCCTGGAACATGAGACGCTTACGCCGGTCATCCATCTCCTGTTCAAGTCTGGGGTCTTGTTCAAACTGTTGGTCGAAGATTTTTTGTGCGAGACTGATACGTCTTGGGTCGATGTCCGGTAGTAAGAGACTCATAAGGAACCTCCCTGTCCAAAAGTGTTCTTCATAATCTCCAGCATAGCAGGGTATGAAGAAATTGTCATAAGAAATGATACCTTATCTTATGATGCACAAGCAGTAGCATTACGTGTTCACCCCAAAAATGGGAAGATGAGGAACTGAAATTATGAAAATTCCAAGGAAACTCACTTTGCTTTCATCAAGGCAGAGAAACTGAAGGAGATACTAGACGGGATGAATACCTATGCCAGAAGTGTCAACGGTGGGGCACCCCCCCCTGCAATCATCCAAGGAAGTCTTCCCGCAGGTGAATCTATCCATCAAACCATTGCAAGCATGCTGATAAAGATATCTGAGAAAAAATATGCGTACAGTACTTTTCTCAAGAAACCAAACTAGTATGACTTTGAAAAAAACTGTTGATTTCCCAACAGTGCACCATAAAGACTGGGTGTTCACATGAGGATCTTGAACACAACCTTTACCACATCAGTGGTTTGTGTGTCCACGAGATTACAGGCGTGAGGTTCTCCTGGGAAAAACAGCGCAAAAGAAGAGGAGGTTGCGTGGTACTGAATACAGCTTTCCCCTTTTGCAAAAGAAGCCTCCTTAAGCGAGTCGTAGGGGATTTTCTCTCTTAGGGAAGAAGGATCGGCTAGTTCCATTAGCTCGTATCCTGAGAGGAGAATCTGTACATCCACTTCCTTTTCATGTATCTCATACGTCACCTTCTCAGGTGTTGCAATTGTATAGGTGAATTAATTGTAGTGAATCTTGGGATTGTCAGTTGAATAGCTGCCATATTCCTTGCTTTTCAGGGTACCGCTTTCCAGAATCTCCTGTACAATTTTGAGTTCTGGAAGGCAGGGAATATACCGTTCCATGTTGGTACGTTGGTCAAATATCATGGGGATCTCCTCGTTGTGAGCATACAAGATTCCCATAAAAGAGAGAAGCAGATTGAAGGGGCTTGTGGTACAACACACTACGTAGGTTTTCTTATCAATATTAATTCTTTTTTAATAATTTGCCCACATTTTCTTCTTGCTTTTCTTGCATAAACCCCATAGGATTTTTTCATGAAGAAGAAAGTAGTAGTCATCGGTGGAGGCTTTAGTGGCCTCAGTGTAGCGGCTCTTCTGGCCCGAGATGGCTGGGACGTCACCTTGGTGGAAAAGAATGATCAGCTTGGTGGTCGAGCCCGTTACTGGGAGAAGGACGGATTTACCTTTGATATGGGACCGTCTTGGTACCTTATGCCCGAAGTATTTGAACGATACTTCTCTCTCTTTGGCAAGAAGCGGGAAGACTACTATGATCTTAGTTCAATCGATCCCTACTACAAGGTTTTCTTTGAAGATGATGATCCAGTTGCGCTTACTCCACGCTTTGAAGAGAACCAAAAGTTGTTTGAATCCTTTGAGGCGGGGGGAGGAAAAGCCCTTAAGGCTTACATGGACCAATCCACGTACAAGTATGAAGTGGCCATGGAGGATTTTCTCTATCGTGAATATAAACACATTGGTCAGTTTTTCAATAGGAGGCTGATGACTGAGGGACTACGCCTGGGTGTGCTCGGAAAACTTGACTCATTTGTATCGAACTACGTGAAAGACCAACGGGCAAAACAAATCCTTGAGTATGCAATGGTCTTCCTCGGCACCGACCCTGCCCAAGCCCCTGCCATCTACTCCATCATGACCCATGTTGACCTCAAGTTGGGAGTATTCTTTCCCCAAAAGGGCATGGCTGGAGCAGCCATGGGATTTGCCAAACTGTGCAAGGAGTTGGGTGTTAGCCTGGTTTCTGGTGCAGAGGTACTGAAGATTCTTACCAAGGATGGAAAGGCAATTGGTGTTGAGACCAACAAGGGCACCTACCTCTCTGATGTGGTAGTCTCCTCTGCCGATTATCATCATACAGAGACCAACCTGTTGGAAGATAATCATCAATCGTATTCAGATTCCTATTGGAATAAACGAGTAGTGGCCCCCTCCATGTTCATTGCCTATCTTGGCATGGGCAGGAAACTAAAAGGTTTGGAACACCATAACCTCTACTTTGCCAAAGATTGGAACAAGCACTTCGACACCATTTTCAAGAACCCTGCTTGGCCGAAAGATCCCTGCTTCTATCTCAGTTGCATCAGTAAGACCGATCCTACCTCAGCACCTGAGGGGGGAGAGAATGTGTTCTTGTTGGTCCCTGTGGCCCCAGGTCTTGTCGATACGGAGGAGCAACGGAACTCCTACTTTGAACATATAGCCGATCATGTCCAGAAGGTGACAGGAGAGGACCTTAGAAAGGATCTTCTGGTTAAACGACTCTACTCCCATCGTGATTTCATTTCTGATTATCACGCGTTTAAAGGTACCGCATTAGGATTGAGCCATACCTTGATGCAGACAGCAGTCTTCCGCCCACGACACCAGAACAAGAAAGTAAAGAATCTCTACTACACCGGACAGTATACACACCCCGGGGTAGGAGTGCCCATGGTCTTGATCGCCAGTGAGTTGGTGGCAAAGGAAATCCAGGAGAACTATGGTAGCTGACCGGCATGAGCACATCTTCAGAAATGGGAGCAAGACCTACTATTTCAGCTCCCGGTTCTTCCCTCCCCAAGTGCGTCGCGATGTGTACGCGCTGTACGGTTTTGTACGTGTGGCAGACAATCTGGTGGATGACCAACCAGTTGATCCAGATCGCTTCCATACGTTTAGGAAGACCTACATCCAAGCGTACCACAGCGGTACATCAAGCGGTGATGAGGTGATAGATGCCTTCATTGAGTTGCAACGACGCAAGCATTTTGATCCTGCTTGGACTGAGGCATTTCTGGATTCAATGGAGCATGATCTCAGTGAATCCACCTGCGAAACACTTGAGGATGTGTTGACCTACATCTATGGATCTGCTGAGGTCATTGGTCTGTTTATGGCTCGGATCATGGACCTAGAGGAAGCATCCTTTCCCTACGCAGCAATGCTTGGACGGGCCATGCAGTACATCAACTTCATTCGGGATATTGCAGAGGATAATGGATTGGGAAGGCGATATCTTCCTTGGTTGACACTGCCCTGCACTCATTGCAGGAGCAGGAAGCGCGAGAAAATCCTGGAGAATTCTCTGCATTCATCAATCGGGAGATTGCACGCTACCAAGGTTGGCAAAAGGAAGCTGAGAAAGGGTACTCCTACATTCCACGACGCTACCGTATTCCCATCATGACTGCAGCTGATATGTACTGCTGGACTGCAAGCGAAATTGCCAAGGACCCATTCATAGTCTTTCACAGACAGGTGAAGCCTCCCAAATTCAGAATTCTCAGAAAGGGAATCGCCCACAGTCTAGGAGTAGCACTACCATGTTCATTCTTTCGAAAAAAGAACGCCTGATCACGATTCTGTTAAGTAGCTCCTATTTGGTGGGTATCATCTCGCACATTGTTGATGCGACCCTCCCACTCATGCTCTTACTTACTCCGTATACCATTTTCCTGACCACAATCCTTGGATTTTTCTTTGACTTCAAAGAGAAGAATGCAAAGCTCTTGCTTTGGTCTCTGCTCACCTTTCTCGTTACCTTGTTCCTTGAAATACTAGGGGTTGCAACCGGTCTTATCTTTGGTGCCTATCGATACGGAAATACGTTGGGACTACAGCTCATGAAGGTCCCTCTTCTGATTGGGATCAACTGGACCATCATTATCCTCGGGATTGCAGATGGACTTAGGGAAAAAGTGAGGAAACCCTCTCTTGCGGCATTGCTCACAGCATCCCTTACCGTGTTGTTCGACTATGTCATGGAGCCTGTGGCAATCGCCTATGATTACTGGAGCTGGACTGGAGGCTCCATACCACTGCAAAATTACATTGCTTGGTTTTTCATTGCCTTTCTTTTCTCCTACTTGTTTTTTCAACAACGATTGCGTAGTGTGAGCAAGGTGCCTACAATCATAGTGGTGGTACAGTTTTTCTTCTTTCTCTCATTAAGGATATTTGCATTATGAGACAGTCTATCCGTATCAGTCTTGCCACTCTCTTGCTGTTGCTCCCTGCTCTCTTGCTGGCTGAGCCGCAAATGGAAGCAAGCTATGCCTCATCAGTCCGTTACTGGACAGAAACTCAAGGGCCATCTTTACAGGTGCACAGCACCTCAGCCATCCCTTCTCGCTCAGAGCCAAAACTACTGGTTCTGCTCTATCACAATGTAGTATTTGGGAGGACGGGGAATGTCTATAATCGGGATCTCTACAACTTTGAACATGATCTTGCTTTCATAAAGCGAAACTTTGCCATCACTAATTTCAAAGAAGTGTTGACAGGCACCAATCCCGGAAAAAGTGACCAAGCGATCATCACTTTCGATGACGGGGACCTCTCCCTCTATGCAATCGTGTTTCCTCTCTTCAAGGCCTACGAACTGGAAGCGACCATATTTTTGGTTCCTTCCTATGTCGGAGAGGTTGGGTATATGAGTTGGAATCAGATCAGGGAGATGAGCAACTACAGGACCGCCGATGGAAAGAAACTCTTTTCGTTTGAGTCCCACTCACAGACCCACCGCATGATGGGAGAACTCAGTGAGGAAGAGATTGTTGCAGAATTGAGGGAATCGAAACAGATCATTGAGAGGGAAATAGGGGAGCCTGTTACCATCCTTGCGCTGCCTTTTGGCAGTGGAGCAGGAGATGAGAGGATTATCAGTGCTGCCTACGATCTTGGATATCAAGCAATCAGGACATCAAAACCAGAAGCAATTCCGCTCTCCAAGGTAAACCCATGGATGATCGGAGCAATGAACGTCGAGAACTACAGTAGCGATGTCCTGGTACAGAATGTGCTTGCCCTCTTGGGAAAACGTACATGAAAAAACAGAGTGCTCTTCTTGTATTATTGTTACTCTTTGCCTCCTGCACCCTTCTTGGAGAGGAGACTACCTTGATCAAGGTCAGACCAAGAGAGCTTGCGTTTGGAGGATTGCACTGGCGGACAAAGAGCAGCATTACCCCCTTGTCTCCAGGTCCCAACTATTATAGTGGTGACCCTTCATCCGTATGGGTTGACGATTGGGGGCTGCACCTTACCATCAAGGAGCATGATGAGAAGTGGTGGGCAACTGAGATCTTTACCCGTGAGAAGGTAGGCTATGGTACCTATACCTTTACCGTTGAGACTGATGCTGCATCCTATGATCCCCATGTGGTAGCAGGATTCTTTACCTGGGATACAGAGCCGGAAGAGTATAACAGGGAGATTGACATTGAGTTTGCCGCATGGGGATCCCCAGATGGCACCCGCTTCCAATATGTCGTCCAGCCCTATACCGATCCAGATAGGATTGAGGTATTCGATCCCAAGCTGAACGGAAACCTCACCACCCATCGCATTGAATGGAAGCCAGAAGGTGTCTCCTTTTCTTCCTACCATGGTGCGGTGGACCCAGACGATCCCGCAAGCATGCAAATGCTGATCAAGAGCTGGAGATACCCAGAAAGTCCAAGCGAGGGGAGGGTCCGTTTTCGGATCAATCTTTGGCTCTACCAGGGAAAGGAACCCGTTTCCCCTGCCCATATGGTTCTCACTTCGTTTTCGTTTGAGAAGTGGAAGCCTTGAATCCTACCCTGACCTGAGCACCCCACCCACGGTTCTTTCGCATTGCACTGAAATAGGCTCCAACTCGCATCAAACTGATTACCTGCCGTACCCCGAAATTCTCGACAATGGCCATAAAGAGAAGACGGAAGTTGTCCTTCCAGGAGTAGAGAGGACGGTCATACTCACTGATGAATACCGCTGAAAGGGAGACAAGGATACCAAGGCCGATAGTCGAGGTAAAGAGCAACAGGGCAATAGGCAGATTAAGCAAGCCGAGAAGGGCCCCCACGGCCACAAATATCAGACCCTGTGCCTCCACAAACGGTCCAAGCAGTTCAAACACAAAGTAGTAGAGCATTCCCACCATCCCCAGACTTCCATATCGGGGGTTTGCAATCATGGAACTGTGGAAGAGCAGGATGTCAATCAAACCACGATGCCAGCGGTTCCTCTGACGAGAAAGCACTTTCCACTTCTCGGGGACTTCAGTCCAACAGTTGGCATTTCCTGCATACTGCACTCGATAGGGTTTTCTTCTCTCTCTCATATAGCGAGAGAGGCGAACCACCAGCTCCATGTCTTCCCCAACCGTGTCCTTGTGGAAACGACCACTCTTGGTAAGATAGCCCCCTGTCGCGATGGTACGCTCGCGATGGAAAATGCCGAATGCCCCGCTGATAATCAAGAGCAGATTCATCCGTGCCCATCCTATTCGACCGGTCATGAATGAGCGGATGTACTCAAGGCTCTGCAGCCTGGCAAGAAAGTTGGTTGGAAGCTGCACCTTGTCCAGACTGCCAAGGTCTACCGTACACCCATTGACCGGACAGATGTTCCCACCTGTAGCAATACTTTCAACTGGGCTGTCCAGCATAACCGATACAGCTTTCAACAGGGCATCAGGCTCGAGGAGAGAATCTGCATCAATCCCGCAAAAGAACTCCTTGGTAGCAGTATTCAATCCGAGGTTCAGGCTGTCTGCCTTGCCTCCGTTTACCTTGTCCACCACAATCAGGTTTGGAATGCTCTTGTTCGAGTATATGCCCCTCACAGGACGGGTGGGGAGCCTTTTATAGACCATCTTGTCCTGTTTTTCCAAGTGGTAGTACTCGATCAAGGTTTTCAGGGTTGTATCCTTTGAACCGTCGTTTACCACGATCAGTTCATAGTCAGGATACATCTGGTTCAGCAGGCTGTTTGTACTTTCAATAATGTTGCTTGCCTCATTATATGCCGGGGCTATGATGGAGACCGAGGGTAGTAGTCCTTTGGTGAAAAGCAATTGGGTATCCTTTGCCCGCCAGAGACGGTTTTGGGTATGCGCGGCACGGAAGGAGACAGAGAGGATGATGAGATAGATCAGGTTGATGGTTAAGGAGTAGTAGACCAAAAGGTAGTTGAATCGCACCACATAGAGATTGAGGATTTCACGTCCTGTAAGGTCAACAAGATTGGTCAGTTCGGTTGCAAGGATAAGCAAGGGGAATAGCAGGAGTGTAGCAATAAAAAGCAATATAAGCATCAGTCGTTGAGGCTTCTCTTGGTGGGGTATTGCAGTGGAGCCTTTCGATATGCTTGCTTTTAGATGGATGCGTGACAAAATGTCAGGCTCAACATAGGTTACCAAGAGATTTCTGAGTCTCTTGCTTCTCTTTGCACTCTTGGCTAGGAGTTCAAGAACTTCTGCCTGCTTTTCCCTGTTCTGGGTTGTATTGAGGAATTGAACCAAACCACTGATGCGCAGTTGCTCTGCAAGGATTGCAACCAGGGAGGCGAGTTGGGGTGAGAGAGTCCCTTGGTTTGACTCGAGCAGATAGCTCAGACGGTTGTCCAGGACACTGGCAAGTATCTTCTTTTGAGGTCCTGAGTGAAGATTCTCGAACCGTCGTAAAAAGAGAGCAAGGAGGGAAGGGTCTCGCTCACTCATCTCACTCAAAGCCTGGATGAGATGGTCTTGAAGGGTGGTATGGCTGGAGTATTCCAGCATCTCATGAATATGATGTTTGTCCTGGAGGTTTGCGTATGCTTGAATCACATAAGGGAGCGTGCTATGGTATGTCCCTTCCTTGAACTCAGGGCTGATAAGGCGTTCTGGAAAGTGTCTGCAGAGTGCTTGCAACGCAGTGGATCGAACGTGTTTATTGGAACTCAGTGCCTGTTCTGCAAGGTATTCCTTGAGCGATTCTGTTGAGTAGAGCAGAGCATACTCGCAGATGAGAATCCGCATGGAGGGACTTTTCCGATTCATTCGTGTAAGAAGATAGGAAAGGAGTTGTTTTTTATAGCTCAAGAGCAGTGCACGATACCTTCCTGCCATCCAAGGGGTGGCATTGTGCAGTCTATTCAGCATGATTGGAATCGCCCGCTTCTCCTGCACACTTGCCAAACCTTGGAAAAGATAGAGAGAGACCACCTGGTTTCTCTCCTGTTTGAGGGCTGAAAGCAAGGTGCTCTTAATTGCTTCATTTCTCGATAAAACCCGCAGCTTGGAAGCAGACTCAATTCTCCCCAGTTTCCCTCTTTTCACAAGACGCCTGCAAAGACGCCGGATGTAAAGTGTAGAGACAAGATGATCGAGAAATTGTTTCTCAATCGCTTCGTTGAGTCGAATCGATGTATTCAGCTTACCATAGAGGTGAAGCAGTTCCTTCGCTTTGAACTTGCCAAGATCGATCTGCTCATGTTGCAGAGCTTCTCCCAGTTGCTGCTCAAGCAACACATCTCTATGATTGCGACTAGTGTTTGCAAGTCGGGTGAAAAGCGTTGCAATGAGAAGGAGCACATCCAGTGCAAGCACAGAGAGGGTAAGTATGATGGCAAGCGAGTTGGACACCTTATACCCCCTTCTTTGCGATAAGGTCGATAAGACCGACCAGTTCATACAGTGCAATTGGACGGGAGAAGAAATGCCTGATACCGAGCTCGTATGCCCGCTTTACTGTATGCTCCTGCTTGTTTGCCGACATGAGGATGAAGGGAATGGCTTCGCTGGAGGGTGTAGAAAGCAGACGTTTCCGTAGGGTGATCCCACTCAATTTTGGAATCATCAGCTCACAAAGGATGAGGTCGATGGGAGCCTCTGCCAACTGTTCTTTTGCCTGTAACCCGTTGTCAGCTGTAATGACCCGGTAGGATTGTTTCTCAAGCGTCTGTCGCAGTACATCGCGTGAGAAACCTGGATTATCTACCAGGAGAACGGTAAAGGCAGCGCTGCTACCGGTGCTTTGAGCAGAACTTGTTACAATGGTTCCTCCCTGCTTCTTGGCCATTCGTACGCGAAACAAGGTGGTTTGGTTGACCAGAAGGGCCATCTGCTCTGGATCCTCATGAAGTTCCGGAGAAATCTCGGTTGAGTGGAAAATACCCATGGAAATCTTGATGGGAATAATGAAACGGTCATCTTCCTGTATTTTGTTTCTGAGCGCAGTTGCCCGAGAGAGAACTTCTTCCTCTCTGATGCAGGTACACAGTAGGGCGAAGGTACTTCCCCCAACACGACAGACCTGTACCATCGAATCTACCGATTCCTTTAAAAGGTTTGCAAGCAAGCGGAGCGTCTTATCCCCCTCACTGCTGCCGAAGTCAAGGTTTATCCGGTCAAGATTGTCAATGTTCAATACACAGGAAGATACTACCTTCCCCTCTTTTGCCAGAAACGCCAACTCCTGTTTAAGCCACGCAAGATAAAATTCCTGATTATAGAGTTTTGTGGTGGGATCCCTATGCAGTGACTCTTCGAACTGCTTGAGCTGGCTTTCCAGCTGCTCCACCTGTGTTCTACTCTCTTGCGCCTCCGATTGTGTCTTGAAAAGCACAGAGGCCAGGGAGGTGGGGAGGATCATGTCATACTCCTTGCTTATGCGTTCAACCAAGGTGGAGACGGAAGCCAGATACTGCACTCCTGTTGCTTGGTTGCCAAGGAAGTCGAAGAATGCTTCCCAAAGGGTATCTTCTGCTATCGTGCTTTTGGTAACCTGTTTCTGCTTGATATTGATGGTAAATGGGGATTTCTTGAATAAGTCTCTGATCTCCTCAGCTCCATGAATGGTGATGAGTCTCGTAATCACCTGAGAAAGCAGCTCCTTGACGGACTCGTAATTCTTGCTTGTGCTCTGGTGCCTCTCTATGAAAATCCCGCAGGGAATCCTTTTCAAGGTCTCCTTTGCCATCTCAATCAAAGGGCCCTGGATGATTGAGCCATGCTGTGGGCAGACCATGGTTAGTGGATAGCTATCCAGTTCTTCCATTGCAACTTGGAGAATCTCATGGCTGGGCATATATACTTCGTGGAAGGCAATCATGCCATCGAGGTAGTCCTCATCGGCATGGAGATGCCAATCGGCGGTGACTGATCCAAAAATATCTCCGCTGATGAGAGCTTGTTGCTTGGGCAGGTAGCTCATGATGGATCCTGGAAAGTGGAGATACGGGGCGAATATGAACCCAATGGAGGCCCCGCTTTTCATGGTATAGGAGAACTGATGGTAGTTGACCTCATAGAACGGACTCTTGATCCCATAGTATTGGATCAAGAGCGCTGCTCTCTCATGGCAGCAGATGACTCCCTTGAAACCTGCCCTCTCAAAATAGGGGAGGGCCATGCACAGATCCGGGTCTTGATGGCTGCAGACGATTGCCTCCAGTTGTGATAGAGGCAGTAAGCTCTGGACCTTTGCAAGAACAATCTCTCCATCCAATGCCGAACCTGGGTCGAAGAGTACTCCAGTATCCCCATTGATGAAGAGATAGGGATTGCACTGGAGGAACTTATGGGTGCTCTGTGATCCAACCCAGTACAGGTCCTCCGCTATGGCAACAGGTTTGGATAGGTCAATCATAAAAGGCCCCTTTTTTCATGGAAATAGTCCTTGAGTAGTGGATAGCTTTCTTTCAATCGTTGTTGGTAGACTGGCTGGTTCCAAGGATTCCAGGTATAGGCAATAACAGGAATACTCTCCAGCAGGATGCCCTGCTCCTTGGTGACAACCAAGGCACTGAGGATCAAGGCATCGGTAGTTGTGGTGGCAATGGTATCCCTCAGTGGGTCACTGTAAAAGACTCGCTCATCATCAAGTACCTGTAAGGAAGATGGGTCACTGACGTTGATACGGGTCCAAGGGATGCGGATGGTGATTGTATTTGCGGTAATCTGCCAGTGGTTTGTGGAGCCAAGCAGGTTTCCATATCTCAGGGTGCTGGCATCCTCATAGTGGGGCTCAAATACCGTTTTATCCTCAAGTGCCCGTTTCTTGTTTATCAACTTGCTCATTGGAGTGAAGAGGCCATCATTCTTCAGTTCAGGAGAGGTTGAGAAGTGATACAGGGTGTAGTTGGCCTCATCCAGTGCACGTAGGGTTGCATCCTCAGGAGAGTTGATTACCACTACATACTCCATCCCTGATGATGCCTCATACGGGAGATCCTCCCTATACCTAAGCTCACCTCTATCACGATAGAGGGTGTCGATGCCGAGGAGCAGTTGTTCTTGTGAGAAGTCCATGGGTTGGGTGAAGGTGATATCGAACCAGAGGAAGGAGGCATCTGAGCGTACCTCAAATGTCTCGATACGTCCCTGTTCTCCAGAGTCAGAAGTGCTGCGTCTTGGCTTCACTGCCTCGTTGGCTAGAATTCCATAGTTTTGCTCGGGGTCCACTGCATTATGCCAGAGAATTTGTCGGTCATAGGGGATCATATACGGCTCTGTGGTCCAGGTTTTCTTTGCCCACTCATCCATCCATGCGAAGATGATTCCTCCGCTGTAGCCTTCCCTTTCCATTGCCTCAAACATTCTGATGATCATCTCTCCCTGATCCTGTTCACTCAATCCCCCATGGTGATACCCATCAGGGCTGTAGTGGGCATTGCCCATGCCTGTGGCTATGCCGAATTCAGCTACCACCGCTGGGTATTTCTGATGTCCTTCCATGAAGGCTTGCAGGTAGCCTCCGTAGCGTAGTCTTCCCTCTGCATCCAAATAGGTGTCAAACGAGGGTTCATTGTTCATGAAGTCAGGATAGTTGGGGTAGATGTGATAAGAACCAAAGAGCCCGCTTTTGTTCTTTTCTCCCAACAAGAGGTGGTTGATATTCACTGTGGTTCGGTCATTGTACTCATTCTTCTTGACCCCAAACTCGTCCCGCTCCGAGTCATGGGTGAGATAGTCGAGGGTAGGCCAGTTTACGATGGAGACCGGATGCTGCCAGTCATAGGTACTCTCTTCATAGGCAAGAAGGTAGTCACAGCTCTGCGCAAGCCAGGATTCAGTGGGGGTAGCCTGGTCGGAGGTGGTTATGTAGGATCCATGATAACGATACCCTTCGTGTTGATGGTCGGTCTCCTCTACCTCATGAGGTTCAAGCTCCCTCCCTACCAGATAACCAATTACATAGGAGGATACATCGCTGGTATACTTGCCATAGGCTCTCCCTTTTCTCTCGGGAATATCCGCCTTCCCATGTATGGCATCCACTACATTGCAGATTTCCTCTTCAAAGGATGTCTGGTATGCCGGCCGTAGGTAGTCGTGTCCTGGAGGTTCCTCTTCCGGCCATACCTCCTGCATCAGATAGATGGGCCTCTCGGGATGTAGGCGATTATACAAGGAGAATGCATCGTAGAACTGTGGGTCCAACAAGGTGTAGATTCTCAAGGTATTGATCCCTAGTTCCCCCATTTGCTCCAGGTAGCGGTAGTAGAGACTCTTGTCCTTGGGAAACTCGGTAAACCACTTTCCGGGCATTGCCGTGCCAAGATTCATTCCATAGACAAAGAAGGGCTGCCAATCATTCCCATCATAGAGCAGGAGTTGAGAGGTATCAGCCTTGGCCACCAAGTTTGTTGTTCCTTCCAACGTTGTAGGTTGCCTTAGGTCGGGAATCTGGAAGGTTTCTCTTGCTTCTGCTTCCTGAAAGATGGATGAGAGCAGGGGAAGGTAGAACTTCCAATAGAACACCTCATCCTGTTTCGCTGTTTTTTTCATGAACCATTGCATGCCCTGCATCTTTGAAAAGCGGAGTGCTCTGCTGCTGTATGCCCAGTTGCCGCTGAAATAGTATGCCCTATGGTTTGCTGTTTGTTTGAGTTGGATTGCTGGGAATGTCTCCAGAAGCCCATAGGAGTGAAGTAGCTTCTTCCCTGCATCGGTAAGATCGATGGTATAGGAAGCCAGCACTTCAGTTCCGTCAAGCGGTTCTGTGATGTCAAACACCATCTGGTAGGAAACAGATTCAGAGAGCCCCAGGATTTTCTCTCCTTGGTCTGTATAGGAGAACTGCATCTCATCCGGACCCAGAGCCACGGAGCTGGGAAGGACAATGACCTCGTCCCAGATGTTGTAGAGAATAATACCACTTCCTGTATAGTCCCAGGAACCAGCATGCATCTGTTGTATCCAAAGGGGGGTTTCTCCCCTTTCAGAGAGGTCATGTACATACATGCCGGTCCATCCAGTCCATCTGGTTCCCAGTATTTCGTACATCTGTGCTTGTACATAGGAGGGGGTAGGGGTCGCGAAGGTGTTGTACTCTGCAATAACGGTACTGCTCGCTTCCCTGTTCAGAAAGGATCGTAAAACCTCAGCATCGCTTGCGCTGCTTCCTCCCCAGATCAGGTTGCTCTCTGTAGAGGCAATCTTGTTTAAGCCATCTCCTGACTTGTAGATTCCATAGGTATCACTGATATAGAGCAGATCAGTTTCTTCATTCATCTCACTAAGATCGTGGATTGGATCGTCTTGCTTTGGGTGGTAGCCCAAATAAGGCTTATCCTTCCCAAAGGGTAATCCCTCTTGGGTTTGATATTTGTGGTGGGTAAGAAACCATGCCAATCCCTCATGCTGAAGTGCCGGCAGTGTGGGAACTGTCTTGTCATAGATGGTTACCACCAGTGGTTTGGTTTCCTGGAATACATAGAGAAGGGAAGGGAGAGAGACCAACACAAGAAGAAGAAAGAGCACTGACAAGAGCAGTAATGGGTTGGCTTTTCCTGGCTTTTTCCGTTTCTTTCTTGATTTCATCATCTTCAGTATATGCGCTGGGAGAGCTAAAGAGAAAGAAAAAATTGCAATCTCTTATCCATGTAGCCGAATTGGTAATAGATGAGTATATTCTTGTCTATAAATAAGGAGTATCTCATGAGCAATAGTCATACCTATAATACCCGCGTTGAATGGACTAAAGAGAGAAAAGCAGCCCTCTCCTCAGCGCATCTTCCCACCATTGAGGTTGCAACCCCAGCCAATTTTCCCGGCGGACATGAGGGTATATGGTCTCCTGAGCATCTCTATACCGCAGCAGCCGAGATCTGTCTGATGACAACCTTTCTCTCCCTTGCAGAAAAGACAAAGCTCTCCTTCAAGAGCTATAAAAGTGAAGCGTCGGGAACCATGGAGAAAACAGAGAAGGGATTCCTTATAACATACATCCATATCAAGCCTACGGTAGTCATTACTGATGAACAGCAGAAGGAAAAAACGCTCACCATGCTGGAGAAAGCAGAGAAGTACTGCCTTATTTCAAACTCCATGAAAACCGAGGTAACCATAGAACCGGAAGTAGTGGTTTCTTAAATAACCATGACATTTGTCACTCTACAGTATCTGCTTCAGCCTGTATGCTGAAAGGCGAGGTATTGCAATGCTGTTACAAGTTGATGAAGTCATTAAACGATTTGGGTCGACACTTGCCTTGGACTGTTGTTCCATGCAGGTGGAGAGGGGGGAAGTTGTTGGGTTGTTGGGTCCCAATGGGGCCGGAAAGACCACCTGTATTCGTGCCATTATTGGTCTTATTCCCATCGATGAGGGTTCCATTACTGTATTCTCCCAGAAACAGGATGGTAAGAATCGAGAAATTCGCCGCAATATCGGATATGTCACCCAGGAGATTACCATCTATGAGCAGATGAGTGCGAGGGACAACCTTGCCTTTTTTGCCTCACTGTATGGGATGAGCAACCAGGATATACAAAAACGCATTCAAGAGGTCGCCCAGGTCATCGGGCTGGAGGGCAGGCTTGATGACAAACCCAAACATTACAGTGGAGGTATGAAGAGACGGCTGAATATTGGCTGTGCCTTAATGCACCAACCCGGCTTGATCATCATGGATGAGCCAACTGTGGGTATTGATCCCCAGTCACGATCATTTATTCTCAGCTTCGTGAAACAACTTGCCAGGGAGGGGAGTACCATTATCTACACTTCCCACTATATCGAGGAAGTGGAGGCGGTTGCTTCCCGTATCTATATCATGGATAACGGGCATATGATTGCCCAGGGGACTCTTCCTGAGTTGATCGCCCGAATCAAAGGAGACCATTTCATTGAGGTGGAGGTCCGTATTGCAAGTGAAGAGAAGAAAGTGGAATTGCTACGGCTCCCTGATGTGAAGGAGGTCGCCCTGGAAGAGAATCGTTATCGTATTGTGGTCAGTGGAGGTGTTCCGATACTGGACAAGATTGTCCTGGTCCTCAGTGAGCAGGGATTGACGAGGATCAATACCCAGCAACCCAATCTGGAAGATGTATTTCTTACCCTGACCGGTAAGCAACTCCGTGATGAGGTATCCTCATGATTGCCTTCCAACTGAAGCGAAGCAGCAGGGACTTGCTGGGTCACATAATCCTGATTCTCTTCCCCCTGATACTCATCTTCTTCTTTGACTATCTCTATAGAAATATCTCCATAGAGACAGGAATGGGTATGGGAGGGCAGAGTCGTATCACGGCCCTTACCATTGGGTTTGCCTTGACCTTCCAGATCTATGGTTCGGCAATCAGCTTTGAGACGCTGGCCGAAGACCTCTACAGCCCGATGCATGATCGTATTTTCTCATCTCCAGTACCCGCACAGTCGCTGATACTCTCCATCCTGCTTAGTGCAATCTTGGTGAGTTTCCTGCAGACCACCATCCTGCTCATTTTCTCGTCCATCATACTCGGGTCATCCTTTCCCTCTCTTCCCCTGGTTTTGCTGGTGCTGCTTGTATCAGTAGTTTTCAACCAACTGTTGGGGACTGTCCTTCTGCTTCTTAGTGGTGGGGTGAAGACTGCGAATCTGGTTACCTCCATCTATGGTTCAGTGGTTCCGATGATAATAGGGCTCTATTTCCCACTTCCCAAGGGCGAGTTCTTTCGGTTGCTGAGGCTGTATGGAACGCCCATGGGGCTGGCCAATACAGCCACCTTGGCTGTCATGGAAGGGGAGATGGGACAGTTCCTGACATGCTTTGCTGTCTTGGTGTTGCTCAGCGCATTGTTATGGTTTTGCCTTGGCCCATTGGTGAGGAGGATACGAGTATGAGTGTGTTTGTCTTTGCCTTGAAGGAGAACCTTCGTCAGAAGGTTTCGCTTCCTTTGCTCCTACTGTTTCCTCTGGTGCTTCTCTTCATCCCCAGTATGCCGGGCTCATTGCCCATGGCCCTCAGCTTATTTGGACTGCTCAATTTTTACTCTGCATTCCTATTGGTGCGCACAGTTGCCGAGGATAGGATGCACGGGGTGCTTGTGAGAATAGCAGCATCCCCCATAAGCCATGGGAAGTATCTTGGCAGTCATCTGGCGGCGGGAACGCTGTTGTTGCTCTTGCAGAGCATGGTACTGATTACTGCTTCACTGGTGGTCTATGGTTTACACCTCACCAACTACTTCCTGCTTCTTCTCCTCTATATCGCATACAGCATAATGACCCTCTCTTTCTCCTTGGCTTGGAATACCTTGTTTCGATCCTTTACCACAAGTTTTGCGCTCTTTAGTGGGGTAGGTTCCATTCTCTGTCTGGTCAGTGGGCTGACCTTTCCCCTCCGATTCCTCCCCCCTGCCATGCAACGCTTGGTCAGGATTTTGCCCCCCTATTGGTTGGCCCATGGACTTGCCTCACTCTATGAGGAAGCTGGAGCTTCTCTGCTGCTCTCACTTGTGATACTCTTGGTATTTGCAGGGATATTTCTCTTGGTAGGAAGCAGAAGGAGGCTCTAGGGAGAGGTGGGGAACACAAAACGGAGAGAGAACATATACATGGCGCGGCCGGTAATGGCAGTGTTTTTGTCTCTTGTATTCATCTTGCGCTTTGAGATCATGGACCCAACGCTTCTTCTGCTCTTTCTTCTGGTCATCTTTTCCCTGCTGCTTCGATGGCGTTTTTCTCTTTCTCCTGCATGGATGCTTATAGATGCTTCGCTTCTTGTCTTTTTCTCACTGTTGGTGCCGGCAGCAGGACTCTTGCTCTCTCTCTATCTCTTTTATTTTATCTCTCAGGGAAAGTATCTCTATTGTGTGCCCTATGTGGTCTTTCTTGGTTTGCATGGGCAGCATTTGGAGTTGCTTGTACCTCTCTTTTCCTTGGTTCTTGGGTGGTTGGTGGGAAATTGGGAAAGGGAGCGTGTACAGCTGAGAAAAGAAGCCGATGAGTATATGCTTCGATCTCATCGCCTTGAGGAGGAGGGCGAGCACCTATTGCTCGACTATGCTGATGCACAATACCTTTCGCGCTTGCAGGAACGGGAACATATTGCCCAAGTTTTACATGACAGTCTTGGACATGAGTTGACTGCAGCCCACCTGAGTGTAAAGGCGCTCAAGACACTGCTTGATCGTGAGGAACGTGAGAAAGTCAAGGAAACTCGTGAGAAGGTTGAAATGCGGCTTTCCAGGGCGCTGGATCAGCTTAAGCTTGCAGTACGACAACTGGAACCGGATGAGCAACGTGTACAGCGGTCGCTGGAAAAACTGTTTGAGGAGTTTGTCTATCCTGTGGATTATACGTTGCGGGGAGATATCTCCCGGATTCCTCCTACCCTGCAACCAGTCCTGCAATCGGGGATCAAGGAAGCACTGACAAATATTGCAAAGCATGCAAATCCCAGTGAGGTGCATGCCTGTGTTGACTGCAATGGAATACTCCTGCGCATGGTAATTGAGAATGACGGGGTCCTGGAGAAACGAGGAAAAGAAGCCGGAAATGGTCTGCGGTTTCTCCGTCGAAGGGTAGAAAGATTGGGAGGAAGTATGTCTATCCAGATGGGTTCTTGCTTCAAGCTCCTGATCTCAATCCCAATACAAGGGGAGATTTCATGATACGAATCCTGTTGGTTGATGATGATCCATTGGTGCTGGAGAGTTTGCAAATCCTCCTCTCCTCAGATGATATGATCGAGGTGGTTGCTAGTGCTCGCAATGGGGCAGAGGCTCTCTCCTCTCTGGAAAAACGTCCTGTTGAGATGGTGTTGCTTGATATCCAGATGCCGGTCATGGATGGTATTGAGACAGCCCAGAGAGTGAGGAGTCTGTATCCGAAAATCAAGATTTTGATGCTCACCACCTTTGGTGACTACCGC
Organism: Sphaerochaeta sp.; assembly: GCA_050252715.1. Taxonomy (GTDB): domain Bacteria; phylum Spirochaetota; class Spirochaetia; order Sphaerochaetales; family Sphaerochaetaceae; genus Sphaerochaeta. Next base: position 29,518 of record JBFWKK010000021.1, read on the forward strand.
ACCCTGCACCGATGTCTGGAGGCAGGGGCAAACGGATTTCTTCTCAAGAGTGATGAGACTGAGAAACAGCTGATGACGATCAAGGCTGTAGACCAAGGTCTTCCTGTCATCAGTGAAGATGCATTGAAGCAGTTCTCAGAGCAACAGCTGTTTTCCTCGCTCAGCAAGCGGGAACATGAGGTATTGCTTCAGCTTGCACAAGGATTGAACAACAAGGAGATTGCAGGAAGACTCTGTCTGAGCGAAGGAACAGTGAGAAACAGCATTTCCGTGATGTTGGAGAAGTTGGACCTGCGAGACCGCACCCAACTCGCAATTGCCTATTGGCAGCGAAAGGGCATGGGGAGGTAGGATGCGCGATATATATATTCTTGTTGCTGTCTACTTGGTAGCAGCCATCTTTGCCATTGTTGGTATATTGGGGTTGCTTGCAAGCCGTTCCCACCGTGAACCTGTACGTGAAGAGAGGGTCTCCACTGAAGATATGCTGAGCGGTTGGGGAAAGGAAGAGGAGGAGGGAAAAGCATGAGTACCATCTTCCTCTTAGGAGACTCAACGTGCGCACAGAAGGATGAGGACAAGCGTCCCGAGACAGGCTGGGGAATGTGTTTCTCTCACTTTATTGCCCCTTCTTGGAAGGTACGCAATCTTGCCCGCAACGGGCAGAGTACAAAATCATTTCTTGAGGATGGTGTATTTGCCCAGTGTCTTGCTGAAGTAAGAAGCGGGGATTATGTATTCATCCAATTCGGTCACAATGACAGCAAGGAGGATGAAGAGCGGCATACCGATCCTTGGGCCACCTACCAGGGTAACCTTGCCTGTATGGCTGAATCAGTAATTTCAAAAAGAGCAACCCCTATTTTGCTTACCCCTATCGCCAGGAGACGGTTTCTCCCTGATGGGAGGCTGCAAGAGACCCACGGTGAGTATCCCCATGCCATGCAATCGCTCTCTCAAGCAAGGGGGTATGCCTGTATCGATATGAGCAGCCTCACCTTTTCCCTGCTCCAGAGGATGGGGGAGGAGGCCTCCAAGAAACTGTTTCTCCATCTTATACCTGGGGAACATCCCAACTATCCAGAGGGTATCAGGGATGACACCCATCTCAGTGAGAAGGGAGCGGAGGTTGTCTGTTCGCTCATACTCAATGAGCTGAGAAAACAGGTTCCAGCTTTTCCGTTTCTTGGGTAGTGTCACGCACCGTATAGAAATCTTGGTAGCACCGACCTGTGTTGTGTCTTTTGCAGATACTGGTTGCAGCTCTGTGCCAATGTTCAGAATTCCAATTTATCCTGGCTAACAGCAGCAATTCCTGGTACATTGGATCTATGAGGGAAGAAAGGTTCTATTTTCAGAGCACTATCAAAGAGTTTCTCAGGAGTGACTCAGATACCATCCTTGGTGCAATCGTACATCGGGATTCCTTTACTTCTCTCCAACTGATGCAACGGGAAGCTTGGGTGGAAGAAATAGCCATTTTGAAGCATTGCCTAAAAGATATACCTGAAGGTCATATACTCTTTGAGTACTCGATTCCCCGTTTAGGGAAAAGGATTGATGTGGTTCTTCTCTTGGATGGAATTGTCTTTGTGCTTGAATTCAAGTGTGGAGAATCCCAATTTTTACGAAAGGACACTGATCAGGTTTGGGACTATGCACTCGATTTGAAAAACTTCCATGAAGCGAGTCATGATAGGATTATCGTTCCTCTGTTGGTGGCGACTGAGGCTGAGGATAGTGCTGTTTCTACGACAGTATCCTTCTGTCGGTATGACGATGATGTGTATGAGCCGATTTGTACAAACAGTGCCAATCTTCTTTCCTGCATCGTGAGAATTCTGAAAGAACATCCTGATTGTAAAAGCCTTGCTGGTCCATACTGGCTCTATAGCCGGTATTCCCCCACCCCAACCATTATTGAAGCAGCCAGCTACCTCTTCAACAACCACTCAGTCGAGGACATTACCCGAAGTGATGCTACCGGTGAGCAGCTGAATGAAACAACAGATGCCATTCTCGATATCGTAGCTGAAGTGAAATCAAAGAAGGAGAAGGCAATTTGTTTTGTCACAGGGGTCCCCGGGTCAGGAAAAACCTTGGTGGGACTGAAAGTCGCAATCAGTCAGTTTGAAAAGAATGAACGCAACAAATCAGATCTGGCAGTGTATCTCTCTGGGAACGGGCCTCTTGTCAAGGTTCTTACAGAGGCTTTGGCCCGTGATAAAAAGAAGCATGATGATGTACGGGAACCGGATGTCAGACATTTCATTACCTCCGCACGTCGCCAGGTAAATTCCTTCATTCAAATTGTGCACCATTACAGGAACAATTCCTTGGCTAAGATAAAGCTTTTGAATGGAAGGGTCGAAGTCGACGATACTAAAACGGTACAAGACAAGGATGATGGCTATTCAGAGGTGGATCATGTTGCAATTTTCGATGAAGCGCAACGTGCATGGACGAAGGAACAGCTTGCAAATTGGCTTTCAAGAAGACAAGGATTGAAGAACTTCCCGCAATCGGAACCAGAGTTTTTGATCTGGTCTATGGATTTAAGGCCCGATTGGGCAGTAATTATTTGTCTTGTTGGGGGTGGGCAGGAAATCAATACCGGTGAGGCCGGCATCAGTGAGTGGATTAAGGCGATCAATGCTTCATTTCCGAACTGGAAGATGTACATCTCACCGAATCTTACAGAGAAAGAATATGCTGAGGGAACCATTCATTCCCTGGTCCATGATAAAGCGAATGTAGTCTGGGATAGTCGATTGCATCTGTCTGTATCTATGCGTTCATTTCGGACAGAAAGACTTTCCCTCTTTGTCCATAATCTGCTTGAGTGCGAACTTGATCCTTCTAGGGCTCTCTACGCACAACTATGTAAAAAATATCCGATCGTCCTGACTCGGTCTGTGGAAAAAGCAAAGCAATGGTTGCGACAACAAGCACGTGGAAGTGAACGATATGGCATGCTTGTCTCTTCTCAAGCATACCGATTACGTCCACTTGCAATTGATGTACGTGCGAAGCCAGATACCGTTCACTGGTTTCTTGATGATGAAAACGATATAAGGTCCTCTCTTTTCATGGAGGACGTTGCAACGGAATTTGAAGTGCAAGGGCTTGAACTTGATTGGGCTTGTATTGTCTGGGACGGAGATTTCAGATACTCAAAAACAGGATGGAAGCATTTCTCATTCACAGGTGCAACGTGGCAGAATATTAATTCCGAACAAAGAAAGAAGTATCAGCTCAATGCATACAGGGTTCTCTTGACCCGTGCTCGTCAAGGAATGGTTATTGTCGTTCCAGAAGGGAGTGATGAAGATCCCACGAGGGTTCCGTCTTTTTATACTCCAACCTATAACTACTTGAAGCAGATTGGACTTGCGTTATTATCATGAACTGAAGTTCTAGAATAGTACCTGCTCATCCAAGCCAATACTCTTTTCCGATTGTCAGTTTTTCTCTACGATGGAGCGAGTAGAGAGAGGAGTGACCAGATGGAATCCAAAGCAATCGTCATTGACCCAAAAGACTCCGTGGCAACCTGCATAAAAGGGGCCAAGGCAGGGGAGCGTGTCTCTTGTCTTGGAGTTTGTGAACAAATCGTGGTCTGTGTCCAGGATATTCCCCCCTATCATAAGATAGCCCTGCATGCTATTGCCAAAGGTGATGCTGTCCATAAATATGGACAAGTTATCGGCTTTGCTACTGAAGACATCCTGCAAGGTTCTTGGGTATCCGATGCCAATATTCACGGTGAGAACAGGAATTACGAGACTGAACTTCTTTAAGAAAAGGTGAAGCAATGGAATTTTTTGGGTATAAGCGAACAGAAGGAAGGGCAGGGGTGCGCAACCATGTCCTGATCCTTCCTACCTGTGGTTGCAGCAGTGAGTGTGCACGGATCGTAGCAAGTCAGGTACAGGGAAGTATCAATGTCATCATCAATACCGGATGCGCCGATGTGCAAGCAAATACTGAACTGACACAGCGTGTGCTTACAGGTTTTGCTTTGCACCCCAATGTGTATGGGGTGGTCATTATTGGGCTTGGGTGTGAGACTGTCGGTCACGAAGAGCTTCGTAAGAAATTGGAACAGGAAACCAGCAAGCCCTTGGTATCCTTCGCCATCCAGGAGGAAGGGGGTACCTCCAAGACCATTGCAAAAGCTGTTCAGGCTGCAAGACAGCTCGCAAGTGAAGCCAGTTCTCAAGTCCGTGTTCCCTGTCCTATGAGTGACTTGTTGCTTGGACTTGAGTGTGGGGGAAGTGATGCCACCAGTGGGGTGGCTGCAAACCCTGCACTCGGTGAGGTCAGTGATCGTCTCATTGATCTAGGCGGTTCAACAATACTCTCTGAGACCATTGAGTTTATCGGAGCAGAGCATATTTTAGCTAAACGGGCCATCAATAAAGAAGTGCACAACCAGATTATCCAGATTTGTAGAGCCTATGAGGAACACCTCGCTGCTGCCGGTCAGGATTGCCGGGCAGGGCAACCAACTCCAGGAAACAAGGCAGGAGGGCTCTCCACTCTGGAAGAGAAGAGCCTTGGTTGCATCAAGAAGGGTGGGACGCGTCCAATTGTGGAAGTACTTCAGGAGGGAGTCCGTCCTACCAAGAGTGGAGCTATCGTCATGGACAGTCCTGGCTATGATGTCGCCTCGGTAACCATGATGGTAGCAGGGGGGTGTCAGATGGTGGCCTTCACTACGGGACGGGGGACTCCGACCGGTATTGCCTTGGCTCCTGTTCTCAAGATCACGGGAAACCGGGAAACGTTCAAGACCATGGAAGACAACATGGATGTTGATGTGAGCGGTATTACCGAGGGTGAGTACTCCATTTCTGAGGGCGCTGAACGTATATTCAATGCAATACTCGAAAGTGCAAACGGTACAATGACCAAGGCTGAAGTCTATGGATTCAGTGATATTGCCATTGATCACATTTGCCGTTTTGTGTAAGGCCATGTCCTCTTACCTGGCTAGAATACTCTTATGGTGATGCTCTTTACGGCAAGAGGTGCATTTTCTGTTCCCCCAGGGGGAAGCAACAATACGTCGACTAGATGGAATCCAGGAGTCAATATTGAGCCAGGGATCATGGTCTCGAAGGGAGATGTAAGGTATTTGCTGCTCTCTCCCCCTACAATTTCCCCTTGGTGGCGAAGTACCAGGTTGACACCGTATTGTGCAGTTGCCGTATCGTTGAAAGTGACAATGAGAGGAATGGATTCTCCTTGCTTTGAGTCGATGGAGCTTGAGGTGGGAGCTGCCAGCTTCATGTCCCAAGCAACTTCAGAGGCATCGAACGGGTGAACCGTGACAGAGAAAGCAGTACTTGAGAGGGGATGCTCCCTATCTGTTCCTGGTTCCATCAGGAGGTAGGAGATGGTGTGGTCTCCTACTGGAATGCCCTCAGTGCTGATCCAGTCATAGTAGGGTGAGGTCAATCCTGCTGAGTCGTAGCTCATTCCATAGAACTCATTATTGAGCTCAGTGAGCATCCAAGCCCCAGCTCTGTTTGCTGCATAGGCATCAAACTCAAGGGTGACGGGAATACCTTCTCCTTGCATGATTGTGAAATATGTCTCCTCAGGTTCTACCCTATTGAGAGTCCAATCGACAGTGCTTGCGTCAAAAGGAGGCTCCTCTTCAACGATTGCTTCTTTTAGAGGAATACTGTAGCTGTACTCAAGAGAGAGTACCGACCCTTGTTCATCTAGCTTGGCAATAAAGCCCATCCCTTCCCCAAACCACTCATCTCTGATGAAGAGCCAGATGGTTCCCTGTTTGACATGATATGCTTCAGTTGCCCCGTCATTGAGCAAAACATCCAAAGCCTGAGAAAACAGAGCTGCCTGATTGTCATCTGAAAGCCTGAACGTTGGTTGCAAAGCTTCCATTACCACAGGGTCTCCCAATGCTGCCTCTATGCTGCCAAACAGGAACATTCCTTCACTTGTTTGTAAACCATGCACAGTGAGTGTAGAGGTGTACTGATACCCGTCAGGGTCACACTCCTCAGTAGTGATACCTGCACGATACCACGTGCCGTCCCAAATGGTGGAAAGTACTGGACTCTCCACAAGAACTGCCTCCACGGTATAGGAGAGTTCCTCTTCGAGGATACGTTCCATGTGTTCTATAGCTGTTTCTGGTATTGCAGGTTGCTCATATGCATCGACATCATGCAGTGGGGTCATGCTTCCTCTCAGATCAGGGAGCTCCCCTTCTAGGTCATCGCTGTAGGTGATGGAAGTGATATGACCCATGGTATCAGTCTCTACAACCCATGCCTCGATGTCCCCGAAGAATTCATCGCGTATGAAAAACCACGTTGTTCCCTCGTTGTAATATCCTTCACTGAAGTAATTACCATCAACAAGGTAGAGAAATGATTGGAACAGCTCTGCATCCTCATCTGATTGCAGTAGGAACGATGGGTGTAGTGACTCTATGAAGCAATCAGAGGTAAGGTACTCTTCAGCACTCTTGAAGGAGATGATGGCATCTCCCTCTTGGGCAAACAGGGCAGTGACTTCCACAGCTATTGTGCCATCATGGAGTTGGATGGCAAGAGAGCCTTCATAGACCGTAGCGCTGGAAAGCTTTTGAAAGAGAGGGCCAGGGAATGCTGTTTCATAATACTTGGTTTTAGAGGACTCGATGGCAGATTCCACCATCTCCAAAGCGCCTGCAGACAGGCTTGTTGAGAGGCAAACCAACACAAAAAGAAGAAATGCTTGTCTTAATTGTTTCATAGCTACACTCCATGTATATTGCATCATGCATTTTTGTACATCGATCAATCAGATTCATGATGAGCTGTTAGAGAAATTTATGAATTACTTACACTGAGTGTACAGGAAGTTTTTCCTCTCCACGAGATTGTCACTGTGGTATAAGCATAATTCATCTATAAATAACCCTTGGTCTTCAATCTACTACTTGTCATATGAAAAGGGTTTTCAGTGATGATTTACTCTTCATCAGGAATATAAAAAAGTACTGTTTGTTCCTTTCCATTGTTTAAAAGCTATCCTATTATGGAGGAACCAGACATCGTAAGCACCAAGGTGTGTTTCAAGGAAGAGACAAGGAGAGAGCTGGATGCATATCATACTATTGTCCGGAGGATCGGGAAAACGGCTTTGGCCACTGTCAAATGAAGTACGATCTAAGCAATTCATCAAACTCTTCAAGAGAGAGGATGGTATCTACGAATCCATGCTTCAGCGGGTTTATCGCCAGATCAGGGAGGTTGATCCAAATGCGACCGTTACCATTGCGACTTCCAAGACGCAGATTTCAGCAATCCATAACCAGCTAGGAAATGATATAGGTATTTCCGTCGAACCCTGTCGCCGTGACACCTTTCCTGCAATTGCGCTTGCTGCTGCCTATATGCACGATGTGCAAGGTGTAGATGAGAACGAAGCAATCGTTGTCTGCCCGGTGGACCCCTTTGTGGACAATGCGTACTTTACCATGGTTGAGGAAGTAGGAAAACAAGCAGAGAAGGGTGGAGGAAATTTGGTGCTTCTTGGAGTTGAGCCTACCTATCCAAGTGAGAAGTATGGATACATTATTCCTTGTGATGACCGACCTGTAAGCAAGGTTTCTGCCTTCAAGGAAAAACCAGATGCTGAAACCGCAGAGACCTATATTTCTTCCGGTGCTCTCTGGAACGCGGGGGTCTTTGCATTCCGGTTGGGTTATCTGTTGGAAACAGCTCACAAGCTCATCGATTTCACTGATTATCATAATCTGTCTGCAAAGTATGAAACTCTCACCAAAATCAGCTTTGACTATGCAGTGGTTGAGAAGGAACCAGAAATACAAGTAATGCGGTATGAAGGAATCTGGAAGGACCTCGGTACCTGGAACACGTTTAGTGACTCCATGAGTGAACCTGTTGTCGGCCTTGGAGAGATGGACGATTCCTGCACTGATGTGTATATCATAAACGAGCTGGATACCCCCATCCTTGCAATGGGATTGCATGATGTCATTATCTGTGCCAGTGCTGAAGGGGTTCTTGTCTCTGATAGACAGCGCTCGAGTCAGATCAAGCAGTATGTGGAATCCTTCAAGCAGCCGATCATGTTCGCAGAGAAATCCTGGGGAAGTTTTCGCATTATCAATGTCGGGAAGGAGAGCTTAACTGTCAAGGCAATACTACAGGCGGGGAAGCAAATGCACTATCACAGTCACAGGCAACGTGATGAGGTGTGGACCGTTATAGGGGGAGAAGGAATTGTTGTTTTGGATGGAGAGAGGAGAACAGTAAAAGCCCCTGATGTAGTCTCTATCAAAAGAGGAGTCAAGCACACCATCATTGCCAAGACGGATCTCTCCCTGATTGAGGTGCAATACGGGAAAACCATCACGGTAGATGATAAGGAAAAGTTTCCGACTCCCTAGAAGACACGGACAGCTCGTACGACCAGTAATTCTTTTTTCTCAACCCTGCCTTGGACTCCAGTGGAGAACCCTTGTGCCCAAGCTCGTTCCCCATCATAGGAGGAAGAACTCCAGTAGGCAAAACCCTCCCCGCGGAAGGTGTCCTTATTGGTCCTTGCTAGCGCAGAGAACAATAGGGAGAGTTCATCTTTTGAGGGTAGGAAATAGTTGGTGAAGCCATCAAATACAAGCGTACTGCAGTAACTGGCTGCTGTTTCGTTCTAGGAAGGGTCCTGTTCCAGGAGGACTTGAGTGTTGGCATCTCTGTAAGCAGTATTATGGTTTTACCGGAGTACGGTAGGGATGTCTTTCTCTCTCACGACAATGATGTTTTTCACAAGCAAAGTATGATCTGCTAAGAAAACAATTCCTTACTTCGCTGAAGAAAAGCATCCTTACCCAACCAAAGAAAAGTTTCCTTGACATTCACACATCTCCGCTTCCAAGTTCGGTACTGGTCTCTACCATGAGACCGGTGGTACCCCATTTTACCAACATCTCGGTTTCGGCAGGGGCTGCTTCCATGTATTGCCAACCATCAGAAGCTTCTCCCTTGTCAAAGAACACCAAGCCACCGGCTGCCATAGCCACGAGGAATACTAGATATTTCATGGTTGGGCTCATGATACCATGTCATGGGACC
>JBFWKK010000022.1:0-37929 GCA_050252715.1 Sphaerochaeta sp.
AGTTGCTGAGCAATACCTTTGATGATCCAGAATTGGTTTACAAATATGTCCGCCAATTACAGTCTCGTTTTGTAGATGGCTTTCTTTTTTCTACCACATTGAGAAAGGGGTTGAATAATTAGGCGATCGACTATCTGAAGAGCATCAATTACCCCTGTGTCTGTGTCATGAGAAATTCACCGGACAATACCGATTCAGTTATTGTCGACAACACTCAAGGAGCTGAGAAAGCAGTTGATTTCCTCGTAGAACAAGGACACAGGGAAATTTACTTCGTAGCAGGCTCTGATACTCTTGAATTGTATCAAGAACGTTTTTCCGGATACAAGAAGAGTCTTGAAAAACACGGCATCCCATACTCTGAAGATTTGGTATGGCCAGGATTCCATGGGACAAACAGAATTATAAGCCAGGTTGCAAAGGAGAGACTTGAATCTGGTGTGCGTCCAAAAGCAATTTTCTGTGCAAGTGATCCTTTAGCGATCGATCTTTTAAAAACACTCCATGACTGCAAGGTAAGTGTTCCTGAACAAGTGTCGGTTATTGGCTTCGACAACCTGAAGGTCTCAGAGATTTTCTACCCCTCCTTGACCACTATAGAACAACCCTTCTTCGAAATGGGGAAAGCAGCGGTAAAGTTATTGGTTGAGCAAATTGAAAACCCTAACAAACGAAGTGAGCCAAACTTGATTTTCGATACAAAAGTTATCGTACGTGAATCAGTAAAATCGGTGGAGATGTAATGAGATGAAAAAAACGATAAGTGGACATACAGCTTTATATGCAATCCTGGGAGATCCAATCGCACATGCGATGTCCCCTGTTTTGATGAACTCAAATTTTGAACGTTTGGAGTTGGATAAAGCCTTTCTTGCATTGAAGGCGAATCTTAATGATTTTCATGAGATTTTCCCCGTTTTGGTGAAACTTGGATTCGAGGGTTATGTATTCACGATGCCGGTCAAAGAGATAGCTGTTGATTACATGGACGATCTTACCCAGGAAGCAAAAATCATCGGAGCCATCAACTGTGCTGTTCGAAAAAATGGAAAACTCATTGGTTCAAACACTGACAGCATCGGGTTCTGGAATGCAATTCAACATGCCAATAGTGCAAGTAAGCCCATCAACAAGGCATTTGTCCTCGGAAGCGGAGGATTCAGTAAAGCTGCGATCGCACAGGCAGCAATCCAAGGAGTCAAGGAAATTGTGGTTACCAACCATTTTGAAGAAGCATCGTTCATAGAGAGTTTCCAAAAATTCCATGCACGACTTCTTAACCACATACCAGATGTACAAATCACACTTGTCGACTGGATTCCTGAAGCATGGGAACCCATTCTGACTACCTGTGATCTAATAGCAAATGGGACCCCAAACGGTATGGCGGACAAGGGGGACTTGCATAATGTTTTTCCCTTTGACTCTGTTCGATCCGATACAATTTTCTTCGATGCCATATATCTACCCAGAGAAACAAAATTCCTGAGGATGGCAAGAAGTAGGGGCCATATAGGAGTAGAAGGATTGGACCTTCTAGTTCATCAAGGTGCAGTTTCATTCTGGAATTACACACAAAAAGAAGCTAGTCCTTCTGTAATGAAGGAAGATATTTTACGGTTTTGGAACGAGAATTAACAGGGAGGAAAAGATGAGAAAATTGTTTCTATTAGTGTTGGTATTTGCATTGATTGTTACGCCAATCTTTGCAGCTGGACAGAGCGAAACAAAGGAAAAAGAAGGAAAGATCGTACTCAAGTTGGGTGATACCCAGGCAGAGGAGCATCCACAGACACAATCCTACTACTTTTTTGCGAAACGATTGGCTGAGCTGACCGATGGTCGAGTGGAAGTACAAGTATTTCCGAACTCAGCACTTGGAAACCATCGGGATATGCTGGAGGGCATCAAGATGGAAACGCTGCAGATGACCAAGTGTATGGCTACCGATCTCTCTGCATATTTCCCGAAAATCCAGGTATTTGGCCTTCCGTATATGTTTGATAGTACAGAACATATGCTGAGAGTTGTTGATGGGGAAGTCGGTGAGTATTTCAACAACGAAATTTTCCCTGCAGAGGATTTCATTGCACTTGCTTGGTTCGATGCAGGAAGCAGAAGCATCTACAATAAAACTCGTCCGATCTATTCAACTGCCGACACCCAGGGTCTTTTACTCAGAGTGCCTGAGAATAACATCTACATGTCCTCAATGGCGGCTTTTGGAGCAACTGGTACTCCGATGCCGATGGGAGACATCTACACTGCACTCCAGACCGGTGTGATTGATGGTGCAGAGAATGCATTTGCTGTTTATGATGGTATGAAGCACTTTGAAGTTGCAAAATACTTCTCATATACCCAACACATCATGACTCCGGATGTCATCATCATGAAGAGAAGCTATCTCCAGTCACTGCCTCAGGACATCCAAGATGCAATCTGGCAGGCTGCTGATGAGATGGAACAGGAGGAGAGAAGACTTTGGATTGAAGCCGATATGGAGTTCTACGAAAGGTTGAAGGCTGCCGGTGTGCAGTTCAACGATGTCGACAAATCCACCTTCCAGACTGCCGCAAAGTCTGTTTGGGAAAGCTATACGGAAGTTATCGGTGAGGATCTCATCAACAAGGTACAGAGTTACAAGTAATCATCATCCCCTGCTCCATGAACACATGGGGCAGGGAACTTTGCAGGACGTGAAACATGAAAAGAGCTACAGAGATAATCAGGAAAACCGAGTATGTTTTCATAATAGTTTTACTGCTTGGGATGGTATGCTCATCATTTATTCAGGTGGTGTTCAGACTAGTCCTAAAGCAACCCCTTGCGTGGACTGAAGAGTTGTCACGATACCTGTTTGTTTGGCTGACATTCATTGGTGGTGCTCTCGTAGTCTCTGAGAGTGGCCATTTCAAGATGGATATCCTGACCGTGCTCATCAAAGGACGATGGGTACAGATAGTGAACATCATTGTGAATATTGCATTGGTTGTTTTCTCCATCGTATTAGTGATTTATGGAATAAAACTGGTACATATGGTATATACACAAAAGTCTCCAGCACTTGGGATCACTATGTCGATTCCATATTTTGTGCTCCCCCTCAACGGTGTATTGTCTATAATACATCTCATTGAAAATACCATTGCAGATTTGAAAATCCTTTTGAAGAAACAAGAAGAGGTTGTATAATGGGTATTTCCTTTTTTATCTTGGCAGTTCTTTGCGTATTAACCGTCCCCATCGCTTATGCCGTCGGTTTGGCAGCACTTGGTGGACTCATGATAGCCGGTGTTCCTCTCCAGATTGTAGCACAGAGAATGTTTACACAGACAGACTCATTCTCACTGATGGCAATTCCATTCTTCATTCTTGCAGGTAATTTAATGGATAAAGGGGGAATATCGGTCAAACTCATAGACCTTTCCTCTGAACTTGTGGGACGCATCAAGGGCGGTTTGGCGATGGTCTGTGTTGTAGCCTGCATGATGTTTGGTGCAGTATCAGGCTCAGGGGCTGCCGCCAGTGCAGCAATCGGAGCAGTACTTTTTCCCGCCATGGTCGAAAAGAAATATGATAGAAGTTTTTCAACAGCCATTATAGCAACCAGTGGGCCGTTGGGTATTGTCATACCACCCAGTATCGTCATGGTCGTCTATGCAACTGCTGCAAACGTATCTGTAGGAGATTTATTCCTTGCTGGATATATCCCTGGTTTGTTGCTTGGACTTGGCGTCATATTTCATTGTTTTATTTATGCTCATATGCATAACTCACCGGCAGGGAAAAAAACTTCCTTCAGGTCTTTTGGAAAAGCTTTCCTGAACTCTGTATGGGCTTTGTTTCTTGTCGTAATCATCATGGGAGGGATCCTTGGAGGATTCTTCACCGCTACAGAAGCTTCAGTTGTAGCTGTCGTATATGCCGTGATTGTCGGAAAGTTTGTCTATAAGGGGCTGAATAGAAGGATCATCATTGATGTGGTTGCTCAAAGTGCTAAAACCACAGCCGCAATCATGTTCTGTATCGCTACGACAAACGTCTTAGCTTGGGGACTTACCTCAGAACAGATAATATCCAAAATGGCAACTGCAATGTTGAATATCTCTGAGAGCAAAATTGTCATTCTGCTTCTTATAAACCTAATATTGTTGGTATTGGGTGCAATTTTGGATGCAACTCCTGCAATTATCCTAATCGTACCAATACTCATGCCAGTCATTACCAAACTCGGGGTCAATCCTGTGCATTTCGGAATCATCACTACAATCAACTTGGCAATAGGCATGTCCACCCCGCCTGTTGGAGTAACATTGTTTGTCTCTTCGAGTCTTACAAAAACGCCCATTACCAAGGTGGTAAAACCAATGATCCCTATTTGGTTTATCCTTATTGGGATTCTTCTGTTGGTCACTTTTATACCGCAGATTAGTTTATTTTTACCATCTATCTTCTAATACATATATTTCGAGGAAATTGGAATGAATAGTAAAAACATGAAAACAATTGAATACATGGAGTTCCCAACTGGACGAAGAACCCGTGTCATGATAGGCCAGAATGGGAGTATCCCCGGTGAGCAATTCTGTCAGGGATATGTAGAAATTTTTCCCGGTGGGTCCATACCGATGCATAATCATGAGACGGTCGAATCCTACACCATCCTTGAAGGAACAGGGCAGATGACCATAGATGATGAAACCAAGATCATGCAAGAGGGGGATTTTGTCTTTATTGAAAAGAATAAACATCATTCTCTTGTAAATATTGGAGAGAAGAATCTATATTTAATGTTTGTATATGCTCCCCAAGTAATTGTGGACCATTGGGCTCAAGAACAGGCGGGGAACGACAATTTATGAGCGATAAACGAAAGACAGCAATCATTACTGGTGGTAGCCGGGGGATTGGTTTGGCTATATCCCAGCGATTGGGTTTGGATGGTTGTAATCTTGTGATCTTCTCCAGAAAAGAAAACCCTGTATGCAAGAGAAGCCTTGACCGTATCCAAGCTCCCTATATCTGTATCCAAGGGGATATATCCAACCGAGACGATCGCAATAATCTTTTATCAAAAGCTATAGAAATATTCGGGCGTGTTGACGTTCTGGTGAACAATGCTGGTGTAGCACCGCTTGAACGAAATGACATTCTGAATATGACCGAAGAAAGCTATGATTTTGTCATGAACATCAACACAAAAGCGACTATGTTTATGACCCAAATTGTAGCTAAGCAGATGATTGACCAACCATCTATTTTCAGCCGTAAGGGAACTATCATTAACATTTCATCATGCTCTGCTGTGGTTTCATCGCCAAACCGTGCTGAATACTGTGTCTCAAAAGCTGGAGTCTCCATGCTTACCACGGTCTATGCTGATCGTTTGGCCCGAGAAGGAATTCTCGTACATGAAGTACGACATGGAGTAATAAAAACCGATATGACGAGCACCGTAACCGACAAGTACAACAATATGTTCAAAGAGGGGAAATTTCCCATTGCGCGCTGGGGAACACCAGAGGATGTTGCCCATGTTGTCTCTTTCATGGTAACTGAAGGTTTCAGTTACTCAACGGGAAACTATATTGATGTCGATGGTGGTTTCCATATCAAATCATTGTAAAACTAGGATCAAACATGAGGGCAAAACTGAGAGAAACCATTACTTGCAATACCGTAATTATTGGAACCGGGGCAGCAGGATACAACGCTGCTGACAGCCTTTGGTCCTTTGGCCAAAAAGATATCATCATCGTATCGGAGAATCGATTCTGGGGTACATCCAGAAATGCTGGATCTGATAAACAAACCTATTACAAGTTATCGCTCTGTGGAATGGAGGGTGACAGTCCCCGTCAATTAGCACAAACCTTCTTTAACGGAGGAGCCATGGATGGGGATATCGCCCTGTGCGAAGCAGCTCTTTCAGTACCTTCTTTTTTCAAGCTTATCGGTTTGGGTGTGCCCTTCCCAAAGAATCGATATGGGGAGTATGTCGGGTACAAAACCGACCATGACCCCTACTCCAGAGGAACCAGTGTAGGGCCATATACCTCAAAGATGATGACTGAGAAGCTTGAAGAATCTATAATGGCTAAAGGTATTCCCATCCACGACCATCTATTGGTTACCAAACTGGTTGTATCAAATGGCCAAGTATGTGGAATCCTCTGTCTGGATTTGGGAAAACTTGCTCAGGATACTATTGAGTTCATATACTACAAAGCGAAAAATGTCATCTTTGCCACAGGGGGACCAGCAGGAATCTACAAGGAGAGTGTCTATCCGGAAAATCACTTTGGAGGTTCAGGGCTAGCATTCGCAGAGGGTGCTGCCGGACGGAATTTGACGGAGTGGCAGTACGGGTTGGCTTCTGTTTCCCCTAGGTGGAATGTTTCAGGTTCTTATATGCAGGTTCTCCCAAGATTCATATCGACAGATTCCGATGGGAACGATAAACGGGAATTTCTGTATGATTATTATTCTGATCAAACTATGCTCCTTCACAATGTTTTCATGAAAGGATATCAATGGCCATTTGATGTGAGGAAAATCAAGGATGGATCCTCATTGATCGATGTTCTGGTTTTTCTTGAGCAGAAGAAAGGAAGAAAGGTGTTCCTCGATTTCCGTTCAAACCCTGGAAATCAGAAAAATCTCGATTACGCATCTTTGCCGCAGGAGAGCAGGGAGTATCTCCAAGAAGCTGGAATCTGCTACGGGAATCCTTATGAACGGCTTCTGAAGCTCAACAAGCCGGCGATAGATATGTATGTTGATAAAGGCATTAATCTCGCTTCTGAACCACTACAGATTGCGCTGTGTGCACAACACAACAATGGGGGTCTTGCCGTAAACCTTTGGTGGGAGACAAATATATCAGGAGTGTTTGCGGCAGGGGAAGCAAGTGGGACCCACGGTATATATCGTCCTGGAGGTTCCGCCTTGAACGAGAGCCAAGTCGGTTCGCTTCGTGCAGCGGAGTACATTGCAAAGTTGAGAAGAGGGAGGCCCGAAGCATCTCTGGGAGCTGAGAAAATCATACAGCAAGAATTGAATTTGGTATCTGATATCCAAGTACATGATCAAGCTAACCTCTGTGAACAGTTTTCAAGGTATACCTCTTCAATGAGCAAAGTGGCCTCAGCATTTCGGGAAAAAGAGAGTATGCTCCAACAGCTTGCCAAAGTGAAAAATATGCTCAAGATATTTGTGGAAGCAGTCTCTATCGAAAAGGCAGCGGATCTCGATCAGTTCTATCGATTCAGGACCATTCTTCATGCACAACTGATGTACCTGTCTGCGTTCATCGACTATGCAGAAAAGGTAGGTATCAGTCGTGGTGGAGCTCTCTATTATAACGAACAAGGGTCTCTCCCCTATGAATTTTTCCCTGAATATTTACGATATCTTATTTCTGATAAAACATATGGAAATATCCAGGAAATAGTAGCCTCAAATCTCAATTGCCAGGTAACTTGGAGAGAACCCAAACCAATCCCCAATGATCCGATTTTCTTTGAAACTGTCTGGTCTACCTTTAGGGAACATGGAAACATCGGCTAGAATATTTTTTGTAAGTGCACTATTAAGGAACTATTCAAACTCTGAATGGAATTCATTAGCTTTACATCCATGGAGGCAAAAAATGGCTTTCAAATTTAAGAAATATAATTTCTTAATCTAGCCTTGAGCTATGTAAATACGTAAAGATTCTCCTTCCTTAACTCTGATCGTGCAGTACGAGATGAAACATAAGCCTTTTGTAAAAGTGGTATTCTTGTTCTGCGGAGGAAGTTGGAGAATAATCAAAGCCATTATTTGGGACAGCAAAAGCTGGATCGAGATTATCAAGTGGTTAGGATGAAGCTTGTTTTTTTAATGGCTCAACACCGAAGAAGAAATGATAAAGTATGAAGGGTTTCTCATATTCCCATCTCCAAGCATGGCTTTCCAAGAAAGTTGGCTTATGGTATAGTAGATGTAATATGTTTGGTAGGAGTTCATCCTACAGAAGGAGAATATGTATGAAGAAAATGTTACTTGCTGTACTTCTACTGGCTTTGGTACTGCTTCCTGCTACTGCAGCAGAGAGAGCATCAAAGACTGACCTTGCCGTTGGATTGAACCTCGGAACCAACTCCGGTGTTGGTGTGCAGTACCGAATGAATGACTTTGATGTCATTGGAAACCTTGGTTTTGATGTTTTTGATGGTACGTTCGCTGTTGACGCAGCTGCAAATTATAAAGTAGCTGAATTCAGCATTGAAAAGGCCGATTTTGATGTCACCGTTGGTGGTGGCGTTGCATTAAATCTTGGTAGTGACATTAATCTTGCAGCGATTGTCCCAGTAGGGGTAGCCTATCATTTGGAAAATAATGATTTCCCGCTTGATTTCTACTTTAGAACAGGGCCGGCTTTCCGCCTCATTAAGGAATCGAAAGAGTTCTTCGGATGGTATGGAGCCTTGGGAGCTCTTTGGAGATTCTAAAGCTACCAGATACTGGTATTGTTTGGTGTCACCTCTCACGGTGGCACCTATTTTATGCCTTTCGGAACTCGCTAAGCGGACCTTGGAACCGAGGCTGGATTCTCGTTCTTACCAAGATTCCCTCCGCTTGGTAGTCGATCGATTCCACCTGGCCATGGCGGTGAATATGGGCAACCAAGTCATGGCGGGAGTTGGGTAGAAAATAGGTGGCGGTTGGATAAAGCTCGCTGAGGGTCTTGGTGATTCTTTCCAGCAAAGCCTCAAGGCCCACTCCCTCCTGTATGGATGTCTCCAGAACAATAGGATACAGAGACTTCAATCTACTGACGGCGAAGGTATCGCTGACAATATCCATCTTGTTTGCAAGCACGATGGCAGGCTTGTCAGTACATCCAAGGTCTTCAAGTACCTCCACGGTGGTTGTATAGGTAGAAAGCATATTGGGGTGGGATGCATCGCATACAATGATCAGGAAGTCTGCGTAGCGTGCTTCCTCGAGCGTGCTTTTGAATGCATCAACCAAGTGGTGAGGCAGGTCACTGACAAAACCAACGGTATCGGAGAGGAGGATCTCTTCCCCACCTGGAAGTTTTACCTTCCTTGTGGTGGGGTCAAGGGTAGCAAACAGCTTGTTCTCGGCAAGGACTCCTGCATTGGTTAGTGCATTAAGAAGACTCGACTTTCCACTATTTGTGTATCCTACAATAGCACCGGTTGCGATATTGGTATTCATCCTCTGGTTTCGTTGGGTGTTTCTTTGTTGCACAACTTTTTCCAACTGCCCCTTCAAGCTGACAATCTTTTCCTGGATCTGGCGTCTGTCCAGCTCCAGTTGTTTCTCGCCCTCTCCACGCGTTCCTTTCACACCTCCATGCTGTCTGCCGAGACTTGTCCATCTCCTGGTAAGACGGGGAAGTGAATACTCCAAACGAGCGAGTTCTACCTGCAGTACTGCCTCCTTGGTAGCAGCACGGTCTGCGAATATCTGCAGGATCACCTCATCACGGTCAATGACACATGTAGCCAGCACATTTTCGAGATTTCGCTGTACACGGGGGTTGATCGGGCAATCGAAGATTATCAGGTCGCTCTCATGCTCTTCCATCAGGACCTTCAGCTGTTCTATCTTTCCGCTTCCGATCAACGTTGCACTGTGCTTCTGACGCAAGGGAATATGTTCAGTATGGACTACAATCGGCCCCATGGTATCCACCAAAGCGGCAAGCTCTTGTGCGCGTTGTTGTGCTGTCTGCGGAGTATCGTTGTTCTGTATAAGGATCAAGAGCAATGCTCTCTGTCTTGTTTCTTGTAGATCTTGGCCTGCAATGACCTTCTCAGCATCTTGTGTTTGTGTACTAATAACCATTGCTCATGACTATAGGGCTGGTTAACGAGCAAGTCAATATATGATACACTGCCAGAGCTGGCTCAAGAGAGCTGAAAATGGAGTATAACATGGGCGTTAATTGCGGCATTGTTGGGCTACCCAACGTAGGAAAATCTACAATATTCTCAGCACTTACGGCAGCTCCTGCCGAAGTTGCGAACTATCCTTTCTGTACCATTGACCCGAATGTGGGCATTGTATCTGTTCCCGATAGGAGACTGGATGAAATTGTCTCCCTGATACCACCGCAGCGGGTGGTTCCTGCTACTTTTGAATTTGTTGACATCGCCGGCTTGGTAGCCGGAGCAAGCAAGGGAGAAGG
The DNA here is from genome assembly GCA_050252715.1 of Sphaerochaeta sp. Classification (GTDB taxonomy): domain Bacteria; phylum Spirochaetota; class Spirochaetia; order Sphaerochaetales; family Sphaerochaetaceae; genus Sphaerochaeta. The sequence continues at coordinate 10,208 of JBFWKK010000022.1, forward strand.
CTTGGGGAACAGATTCCTCGCTTCCATCAGGGAGGTCGGGGTAATAGCCCACGTGGTACGCTGTTTTGAAAACAGCGATATCGTGCATGTGAACAACAAGATTGATCCGTTGGGGGATATAGAGACCATCAATATTGAGTTGGCACTTGCTGACTTGGATACAGTCACCAACCGTTGGGCAAAACAGTCAAAGTTGAATCGCTTGAGTAAGGAAGCGCAGAAAGAGATGGAAAAATCCCTGCCTGTGCTTGCCAAGCTGAAGGATTGCCTGGAACAGGGCAAGAGTGCAAGAAGTCTCCTCCTTGATGAGGATGAGCTTGCTCTGGTAGCCGATCTTCACCTGATCACCCTAAAGCCGGTCATTTACGTCTGCAACGTGGACGAGGATGGTATTGTAAAGGAGAATGCGTTCGTTAAGCAGGTCAGGCAGGTAGCAGAAGAAGAGGGCAGTGAGGTCGTAGTCATATGCGGCAAGATTGAGTCTGAGATAGCTGTACTGGAGACAGAGGAAGAGAAGCAGGAGTTCCTGGAGGCTGTTGGATTGCAGGAGTCCGGCTTGAACCAGCTGATCAGAAGTGCCTACCATATTCTGGGTCTAAGAACCTTCTTTACCGCCGGATCTGACGAGGACAGGGCATGGACCTTTCGTGCCGGGTACAAGGCTCCTCAGGCTGCCGGGGTTATTCACTCAGATTTTGAGCGTGGGTTCATCAAGGCAGAGGTCTACAATTGTAAAGATCTCTTTACCTACAAGAGTGAACAAAAAGTAAAGGAAGCAGGCAAGCTGAGGATGGAAGGCAAGGAGTACTTGGTACAGGATGGGGACATCATGCACTTCAAGTTCAATGTCTGATGTCTACCATCGCACGGTAAAGGTAATGGGTTCAGCAAGCAGAAGGAAATCGATCAAGGGGAAGCTGAACTCATAGACCTGGTCTGCGACTTTCCTTCCATTGGAAAATGAGGTAATTGCCTTCGGGGTATTCACCCGAAGGGTAATTATCGAGCGTTCGATGGCAGGAGGTCCCTCCTCCCCAAGCATGAAACTGATCATCTCCAGATAGTCTGCCTCACTCAAGCCTTGGTTGTAGAGTGGTCCGAATGCCTCAAAGTTTTCATCGGCAAGGAATGGGATAACCGGCACGAGTTGCTCATAGTTGTCCATGGATAGGAAGAATGTCATGGAGGAGTCATCAATATCCAGAAGGCTCTGGTTTTCCCCAGCCCCCAGGTCTATGACCAGACGCTGCAAATCGCTGAACTCAAACACCCCTTCGTATGAGTGCTCATCAAGCTTTTGCAATACCACATTTCGTGTGGTAGGACTGTAGCGGAGCGCTCTTTCAAAGTCTCCGATTGCTTTATCCATGAGCGATACATCGTCCTCTTCTGGAGCAAAATCACTGAAATCCTCAAGTACAGCAATGAAAAAGTCTTCAACACTGAAGGCATAGTCAGATTGATGGTATCCTGCCTGCTTGAAGGATACCTTTTCAGTTATGGTACAACTCGTGACCACCAGCGTGGTAAGTATGATACATAGGGTTGCAATGGTCTGTATTCTCTGCTTCACTGGATATTCATTCCTTATTGGTTTACTGTAAGGGATTTTTTTATGCTTCTCAAGCGTTAGTTTTCCTGCAAGGGGATAAAAAGAAGATTGCCATTCTCATCGGTGGTGATGCCAAGTACTTGCTCCTCTTGTTCTGGATAACGCTCCAGGAATGCCTCTCCGCTAAGGTTTTCAAATGCAGAAAGTGCGTCCAAGGAGTACAAAAGGTGCAACACCGGACTGTCCCCTACCTCATGAAAATACGCAATTCCCTGATGCAATTCAATAAAGGAGAGCATAACCGCCTCATAGCGAGTCAAGGAAAGCTTCTTGAGCAAGCTTCTGACAAAGATCTCCTGGAGAAGGAAAATGTCTTGCTCCTCTACACTTCCTCCCTCCTTTTTCATGTATGCGTCCAGAAAAGAAGAGAATGCCATGAGTATGCTGGATGGTCTGCTGCCCAGCACGTCACTGAGCTTTTGGAGCCACATACCGGCTTGTCCCTTGGTGAAGAAAAGATCCAGAGCATCTTTCAAGACCATCGCCTCAGAAAGATCTTCCTGAGGAAAAGAGGGTGATGCAATGATGGTATAGGGGGCTTGTGCTTCATGCATGATGCCAAATTCCTTTGCTTGGTCTGCTACCAAGGTCCCCGGCAACAGAGAAAGGGGAAATACATCCAGGTTGCTGGGTTTCAGTGACACAGCGTAGTCGACACTTTTTTTGAATGCCTCCAAGTTGTCATTGGGAAGACCAATGATAAGATCAAGGCCAAAGGGGATGCCCCGCGTATTGAGGTAGGAGATTTTCTTTGCGAATTGCTTTCGGTCAAATCTACGATTTGCTGATTTCAACACGGCTGGATCACTGCTCTGTAATCCAATTTGCAAGGCACAATTGATGCTTGCAAATGCATCAGCGAGTTCGTTGTCCAGAAGTTCCGCTCTGATCTCAAACACGAAATGAATATCGCTCTCCTTTTCAGCGAGCATGTTGAGAATGGTCAGGGTTCTTTGCTTGTCCATATTGAAGGTGGGGTCGAGGATATAGACTTCCCCGACTTTCTTTGAGAGAAGCAAGTCAAGTTCAGCTTCCAGCTGTTCAAGTGGAAAATGACGAACAGATCGCTGTCCACGGGATTCAAAACAGAATGAACAGTGAAAGGGACACCCTCTGGTCATCTCCCACAGAACACTGGATCCCCGCTTGAGGAACGGATCAGCATGTCCACTTATTAGTGGAGAGGCAAGCTTGCCCAAATCGGGAGATGGCGCCCATGAGAGACCATCTGCCTCACTGACAATCCCTCTTCCTTCTGGTTTCCTTCCCTGCAGGAGTGCATTCATAGCACTGACCACCACTTCTTCTCCCTCTCCAAGGAGGAGGAAATCGATAGAGGAAAGGTCAAAGCTGGAAGGGTTTGCAGTGGGTTCTGGACCTCCAGCAAAGAGAATGGGTGTATGATCTTCACGCTTGATCGTTGCAACAAACTGGTCCATCCACTCCCTGTTCCAGAGATAGATGGACAGTCCTACGACATCTGGTTTCGATAGAGCTATTTTTTTTGCAGCATGAACAGGGTTGTCTGTCAAGGTGAATGGTAGATGGCCGGCAGGCAGAGCTGCTGCTTCAAGAGCGCTTTGGATGCAGATAGCACCGAGAGGATAGCTGAGGTTGCCTTCTTCCAGACAACAAGAGACCAAGGAGATATTCATAAAGAGATAGTAGCGATAGATTTCCCCTCTTGCAAGCTGGTTGGTTCGCTGTATAGTGGAGATATGAAACCTTTGGTTCTGTTGTTCCTGTTGCTTGTTCCGTCACTGACGCTCTCTGCCTCAATCCTGGGACTTCAGGTGGATTTGGTACATCCGAACCAAATCCATGTGAGCTGGCAGGAAGTGCAAGGAGCTGAGTATTATGACCTCTATTTGAACAAGAAGCCGATGGTACATACCCACGATTGCAGTGCTGTGCTGGGATCCAATGAGCGTCCGCTCTCCAGCCATACTGACTACGAGGTTTTGATTGCAGCAAGGAAGAAGGGGGTTGGTGAGCTTGCCGTTGAGCGTATACAGGTGCAAACCACAGGATGGGAAGGTCACTATCGTTGGGTAAACCAGAGTGAAGATGACAACAAGGGAAAATGCAGTCAGTTGGATTTCTTGGTAACTTGGGATGGCATCTCATACGAAATCGCAGGGCTGTTTGACCAACCCTATCGTCTCTATCCCTTGCTGAGAGCCTCACTTGTGGGAGAGCAGATTCCTTGGGAAGGAGATGCCCCCTACCAAGTCGCCTATCGGCTGAATGCAGAGCAGTTCAACACGACCAACTTTACACCACGAAGCTGGCGTGTTACCAGGATGGAGGCCCAGGATACTTGGATGGAGATTGTAGTGGAGACAAAGGTTGGGATGATGAAGTTCACCACGACCAGCATCTATCGATTCACGCTCTCAGGAAAGGGTGAGAGACAACTGCATTTTCAAACAAAAGGAACTGGTATTGCATCCTGGGGCCTGTTCTCTTGTCCCCATCCTGGGGATGATGGTGTCTTCAAATGTACTGCTCTTGACGAGGAAGTTTTATAGCATAGCGTTGACAAAAGCTGAAGCCGGCAGTATATGTGTTAACTTAAGACCATCGGTCTTTAGGAGTATATTGCATGGATAATGCCAACACACTGATAATCGTCGAGTCGCCAACCAAGGCAAGAACCATCTCGAAATTCCTTCCTTCCCACTGTAAAGTCGTTGCCAGTAAAGGGCATATACGCGATCTTCCTGAGGATAGGATGGCAATTGACGCAGAGAAAGGCTTTGCCTGTGAATACCAAGTGGTATCAGGAAAGCAGTCACTGATCAAAGAACTCAAAAGTTCGCTTAAGGGTGTTGATCGTCTGCTGTTGGCAACAGATGAGGACCGTGAGGGTGAAAGTATCTCTTGGCATCTGCTTGAGGTGTTGAAGCCTAAGGTACCGTTTCAAAGAATGGTATTCCATGAAATCACCAAGAAAGCCATTACCGATGCATTGGATCATGGGAGAGAATTGGATGAGCATCTGGTACAAGCCCAGGAGAGCAGGCGGGTGGTAGACCGCCTCTATGGCTACACCTTGAGTCCAACCCTCTGGAAAAAACTCTCCAACAAGCGTCTCTCTGCTGGTAGGGTCCAATCGGTAGGGTTACGTCTTACTGTTGACCGGGAGCGGCTCAGGATAGCCTTTCAGCAAAGCACCTATTTTGATGCAAAGGCAACGCTTGCAAGTCTCTCAAAGCAGATGTTTGAGGCAAAACTGACAGCATATGCTGGTCAGACGATTGCAAACGGCAAGGATTTTGATTCCACAACCGGGATCTACAAGGGGAAGAAGCAGACCTTGCTTTTGGATGAGGATCAGGCTAAGGCAATTGTAAAGGAACTGGAACATGAGTCGTTCCTAGTCGAGGATATCCAGAAAAAACCATTTGTTACCCGCCCCTCCATTCCCTTTACAACCAGTACATTGCAGCAGGATGCAATCAAGAAGTTGCATATCAGTGCATCGGAGACCATGCGCATTGCACAGCGTCTCTATGAGAGTGGGTTCATCACCTACATGCGTACCGATAGCCCTTCGCTGAGCCAGGAGGGGACCAATGCTGCCCGTCAATTGGTTGAGAAGCTCTATGGAAAGGATTACCTCTCACCTTCTCCACGATATTTTGCTGCGAAGAGTGCAGGTGCCCAGGAGGCTCACGAGGCAATTCGTCCTGCGGGAGAGAAGTTTCTTGTTCCTGGTGAGACCTCTCTCAGCGGCAAGGAGCTTGCCCTGTATGAGCTGATCTGGAAACGTACCCTTGCCAGCCAGATGGCTGATGCAAAGAAGGCAACTACAACGGTTACCATACAGGCAGGCAACGGCACCTTTGTAGCCTCCGGTACCCAGATTGTCTTTCCTGGTTTCATTCGTGCCTATGTTGAAGGTTCTGATGATCCTGATGCTGCACTTGATGACAAGGAGACATTCCTTCCTGCAATGAAAATAGGGGAAGTTTGCTCGCTCGATGCATTGCAGGAGGTCTCCCACCAGACAAAGAGTCCTGCACGGTATACAGAGGCATCCTTGGTGCAGGAGCTGGAGAAACGGGGTATTGGAAGACCGAGTACGTATGCGACCATCATCAAGACACTGCTTGACAGAAAGTATGTCGTCAAGGATGGTTCTGCCTTGGCTCCAACGTTCATGGGATTTGCTGTCTGCCAGTTTCTGGAAACAAACTTTTCCCAGTTCATTGACTATGATTTCACCAGTAAGATGGAAGACAACCTCGACAAGATTGCAGCCGGGGAGCTTGACAAGCGAGCATTTCTCAATGCCTTCTATCTTGGAGAAGATGGGTTGGAGAACCAGAACAAGCTTCAGCTGGCTCTCGACAACAAAGTTGTTTCCAAGACACTCAAGCTCGCCCAGATCAGTGATGAGAATCCTGTCATGATCGGTCCCTATGGTCCCTATGTGGTTGATGGGGACGGGCAGTTTCTTTCGCTCCCAAACACATGGTTGCCTGGAACCACAACAGATGAGGATGTTAAACGTCTGATTGCAGAAGGAAAGAAGGTCCACGTACCCATTGAGCTAGGCAAAGGCCCTGTTCAGGGAGAGCCAGTGAAGTTGATGAATGGACGATTTGGACCCTATTGGCAGGAAGGAGACGGCAAGGACGCTGTACGAGCATCCATCCCTAAGTGGGTCCACGATGCAGGAAAGAGTGAAGATCTTGAGATTGCCAGGAGATATCTTTCCCTCCCGCGTGTGTTGGGCAAGGATGAGGAAGGCAATGAGGTTCTTGCCCAGAAGGGGAAATATGGGCCGTATATCTCCTGCAACAACAAGACAAGAAAACTAAACCGTTTGGACAAAGACCAACAGCTCTTTTCCATTACCCTGGAAGAGGCCCTTGATTTGCTCAGCAAGGAGCCGCAAAAAGCTAGTGGTGGAAAAGCAGGAAGAAGGAGTGCCAGTGCTTCCATACTCAAGGAACTTGGCCAATTCGAACAAGAAACGGTGGCACTGGCTACCGGACGCTACGGCTTCTACCTTCGTGTCGGCAAAGAAAATGTTGCCTTACCCAATGAGTACAAGAAGGATGAAGAGAAAGCCGGCGCCCTTACGTTGGACGAGGCAGTAGCGATCATCCGCGCGAAACGTGCGAAGGACTAATGACTAAGAACAATGGCAAAATTTTTACGGAGGAAACCTCCTAAAAAGCAAAGCGTGGAGACCATCACCAGTGAAAATACGATTGATGTGCTCTCCTCTGAATTCAACCTTCAAAAGGATAAGGTTTCAAGTATCCTGAGAAGTGTGGGGATTAACCTGGGTAATCAGAGTCCGACTGGTGAGATGGATCTCTACCGGGAAGTGATAGCCTGCAAGATAGGGGAACGAAGTCGGTTTCTGAATCCAGATGAAACGTATATCGCGGAGCTCGATGAACAGCTTCGAAGTTTTGACGATATCTATGTTGATACCGCTCCCATCATCCAGAAGGACTGGTTCCTGCACTTTGTGACCAATGCTGAGAGCATCCTAAAACGGCGTAAGAAGAAGTTGATCATCCTGGAGAAGACGCTCGAAGAGCTCCATGGACTGAAGGACAATCCAGAGAAGGACAAGGAGGTAAGGATTCGCTCCACCATCCGTCCAGATCTTATTCGTCTGCTTGCAAAACGTGGATTGATCAGGATTGGGGATACCGGCAGCCAGGGTATTGCAGATGACCATCTGGTTCGTCTTTTCAGGCAGATTGGTACCAAGAGAAATCTGCTCTTGATAACCCAGGACCGTGGGTTGAGTGAGCGAATAGTACGACTCTCCATGGAGCTGGAAGAGAAGGAAACAGCACAGAGGACACGTCCTTGGTATCGCCGTCTTTTCAAGCGAAAGGACAATGATGCGGATGCGACCCACCGTATGGTGGTCTGCAAGCTCATTGAGGAAGGCAAGCTGAAACGTTGCTACATCTGTCCTGAATGCGAGGAGAGTTACTATGATGACATGCATGACTGTGAAGGCATGGTACTCTGTGGACGTTGCTACCTGGATTTGAAAGAACAGGAAGCAAAACAGGAGGCAGTAAACCAAAAGCAACGGGAAGCTGAGTTGCAGGCTGAAGAGGAACGGCAGAGGCGACTGGAAGAAGAGGAGAAACGCCTGGAGCAAGAGCGATCCCGTGATACGGTGGAGAACCGTCTGCGAAGGAAAAATGCCAAGGCAGCACGTATCATCCTGCTGATTCTGGGCTTCTTGCTCATCTTGGTTTTGGTGATGCTTTTGATATTTTGATGAAAAAAGAGGCTGTTGGAATTTCCAACAGCCTCACTTCTTGCCCCCGGCGCGATTCGAACGCACGACCCCTTCCTTAGGAGGGAAGTGCTCTATCCAGCTGAGCTACGAGGGCAGCACACAGCGATAGTACCCCAAACATTGGGGGGGATGCAAGGGGCGTAGGACAATTATTCTTGCTTCAAGAGGTCTCTTATCTCTGTTAGGAGCACTATGTCAGCAGGAGTCGGTGGGGGAGGAGCTGCCGCTTCTTCTGCTTTTTCTTGAGCTCGTTTCTTTGCTTCGATACGTTCTCGAATCCTGTTGATTGCCCTAACCATCATAAAAATCACGAAGGCAATGATGAGGAAATCGATGATCTTCTGGATGAAGTTTCCATACATGATGGCAACCTCACTGGTCTGTTCCGTTGCCTCTGCAATGATGATCTTCAAGTCAGTGAAGCTGACTCTTCCAAGGAGCAAGCCGATCAAGGGCATGATGATCTCTTTTACAAGCGAATTGATGATTTCTTTGAATGCCGTACCAATAATGATACCGACAGCCATGTCGATTACATTTCCTCTGGTGATGAATTTCTTGAACTCAGCGATCATTTTCGGTTTCTCAGCCATAAGAGCCTCCTGTAGCCTGTTTTTCAAAGTATAGAGCTGAAATGGGTTTTCCCCTACTGAAATCTTTGCAATGTGCACAAGAAAGACACTTTCAGTGGAATGATCAGGATAAATGAGGAAAATTTACAAATTGTTATGGTTAAATGTTGCATAAATATACTAGTTATTGTATAAACTTAACCAATGTTTAGAAACGAAAAAAGTTTCAGCTTGTTCGATGAGTATATGGAGGTACTAACATGAAAAAAAGCCTGTTTGTCTGTTTTGTTTTGGTTGCAATGCTGGCTTCCCCCTTGTTTGCCCAGGGTGGTGGAGAATCTTCCAGCCCAAAGATCGGTTTCATGGGCCCCATGACCGGTGACTATGCCAACTATGGTGTAAGAAGCAACAACTCGGTAATTCTTGCTGTTGAGCAGTTCAATGCCAAAGGTGGTTTTGGTGGAAAAGTCCCTGCTGTTCTCGTATCTGAGGACTCGGAAGGGAATGTTGAGAAAGGACTCTCTGCAATCGAGAAGCTCAGTTCAGCTGACCAGATTGTCGGCATGATCGGTCCTGTTCTTACCGGTACCAGTTTTGCAGTAGGTGAGCGTGTACAGAGTGAAGGTATTGTCATGATCAGTCCCTCTGCAACCCACGCTGACATTACCAGCATTGGTGACTATGTATTTCGTACTGTAGTCTCTGACGGTTTGCAGGGTGAGGTGGCCGGTCACTACTTCTATGGTGAGCTTGGTTATCGCGACCTTGCTGTCCTGTACGCAAAGAACGATTACAGCCAGGGTCTCTACGAAGGAATGACCGCTGCATTCGAGAAGGCAGGCGGAGAGGTAACCATCGCTGAGTCCTTCCAGGTCGGCGACAAGGATTTCAAGACCCAGCTTACCAAGATTCGTACTGCAAATCCTGAGGCAATCTACATCCCCAACTATACCGCTGAAATGGCTCAGATTCTTGAACAGGCCAGTCAGTTGGGTATGGATATTCCTTTCCTCTCCTGTGATGGTTTCTCCAACCCTGAGATCTACGACCTTGCTGGTGAATTCACCGATGGCGTAATCTATGTTGGTCCTGCAAAGGTAAAGGAGAGTCCTGCTTACAGTGAATTTGTTGCTCAGTACGAAGCCAAGTTCAATGTTGGTCCCGATAGCTTTGCAACCAATGCATATGATGGTGCAAACATTCTGCTGAAGGCTATGGACAAGGTGTACAAGGAGACCGGCAAGTTTGACCGTGCTGCGATTCGTGATGCTGTAGCAGCAACCAAGGATTATCCTGGTGTTGCAGGTACCATCAATTTTGCTGAGAACGGCGACTTGGTTGCCTACCAGGGCCTCTACAAGGTCAATGGGACTACCCCTGAGTACCTCGGTTCCTATACCGTTGTTGATGGTGTTCTCACCCAGGTTGACTAAGGTCTGTATTGATTCCCGGTCTACTCGGGAAATGGGAGGACCGGTGTTGTTTACACCGGTCTTTTCATGTTATCGTTCCTACTAGTTTTTGTATGAAGGAGAGAGCATCGTGGGAATTGCCGAATTCTTCCAACATTTTATGAATGGCCTTACCTTGGGTGGTATCTATGCCTTGATAGCCCTTGGATACACCATGGTGTATGGTATTCTGAAATTTATCAATTTCGCCCATGGTGACATACTGATGGCTGGGGCGTATGTGGGCTTGTTTGTCTTTGATGCACTACGGGGAGATTCTCCCCTTGGTACCTGGACACTTGTTGCCTTCTTCCTCGCCATGCTCATTAGCATGGGCTTTAGTGCGGTCCTTGGCATGTTCATTGAACGGGTTGCATACAAACCTCTGCGAGGAGCAACCCGTTTGGCTCCCCTCTTAAGTGCCATCGGTGTTTCATTCATCCTCTCCAATAGTGCTGCATGGGCTTTTGGTACGCATTCGAGAAAGTTTAACTATCCTTTTGACAATACACCGTTGCATATCGGAGGTGTTGTCATCACCCCCCACCAGATTCTGATACTTTCTGTATCCTTGATCATGATGATTATCCTCAAATTGTTCATAGACAGGACGAGGATGGGCAAGGCTATGCGTGCAACAAGTCTTGACCAGGGCACCGCAATGCTGATGGGCATCAATGTGAATCGTGTCATCAGCATGACGTTTGCCATTGGAAGTGCGCTTGCCGCAGTTGGTGGTATTTTGATTGCCTTGGACTTCAAGGTATACGCCACCATGGGGACCATGACAGGCCTCAAGGCCTTTGTTGCTGCCGTTGTAGGTGGTATTGGAAACATCAGTGGTGCCATGTTCGGAGGAATACTCCTTGGCCTTTTGGAAACCTTCGGGGTTGCAATCTTCGGAATCCCCACTGGTCTGAAGGACACCATTGCCTTCGGTGTCCTGATCCTCATTCTCTTGATCAAGCCGGAAGGACTGTTCGGCAAGGTCGAAAAGGAGAAGGTGTAATATGCTTAACTTTTTTCTGCTCATATTGATCTACTCAGGCATCTATGCGTTGATGTCCATTGGTCAGAATGTCATCACCGGCTACGGTGGTATGCTCAGCCTCACCCAGGCAGGGTTCTTTGCCATTGGTTCCTACGCAACTGCAATCCTTACAACACAAGCTGGATGGTCTTTCTGGGCAACAATCCCGGTGGCCTTCATCGTAAGTGCACTGTTTGGGTTGCTGATTGGACTGCCTACCCTTAGATTGAAGGGAGACTACCTTGCGATTGCGACCCTCGGTTTTGGTGAAATCGTGAGAAATGTTCTGAATAACTGGGACTCCTTGACCAATGGGCCGATGGGTATCCAGAGAATACCGATGCCGGTTGTTTTCGGGTATACCATCAACCCGTACCGTAAATATGCCTTTCTGGTGATGGTCATTCTTTTTGTGATTGTCGCCTACATCCTCTTCCAACGCCTTGCACGTTCGAGGATGGGAAGAGCCTTGGCAGCTGTCAGAGAGGATGAGATAGCTGCCCAATCCATGGGTATCAACGTCACAAAGTACAAAGTGTATGCCTTTATCCTAGGAGCATCCGTAGCTGGTGTTGCAGGTTCCTTGCAGGCAGCATTTACCTTATCGGTTACCCCAGGAACCTATACATTCATGGTATCGGTCATGGTCCTGTGCATGGTGGTGCTGGGAGGTATGGGAAACTTCAAGGCGTCCATCCTTGGTGCCTTCATTATCCAGTTCATCAGCTATTTCCCCCAGCTTACGGGCCTCAGCAGTGTCATTCCTCCCCAATTCAAGCAGATTCTTTTTGGCTTAATTTTGGTAGTCATGATGATATGGAGACCACAGGGAATTCTGGGAAGGGAAGAGACTCGTTACCATAAGCGAGCTTCAAATGCCAAGGGAGGTGAACAATGATACTGTTGGAAACTGAGGCTCTTACCAGAGCCTACGGCGGTGTTGTTGCCATCAACAAGGTTGACTTCGAGGTTGAGAGTGGTTTGATCACAGGGCTCATTGGGCCAAATGGAGCGGGAAAAACCACCTTGTTCAACAATATGACTGGACTGGATCTACCCAGCTCAGGAAAGGTATGGTTCAACAACAAAGAGATTACCGGCTATCCGGCACATAAGATTTGTCGCATGGGTATTGCACGTACCTTCCAGAATATACGGCTTTTCAAGGAACTTAGTGTTGTCGAGAATGTAATGATCGGCAGACACTTCAAGACCGGAAGGAGCGAGAGTAAGGGACGTTTTTTCAATGCAATCAAGAGCTACGTGAAGCTTCGTGAGGAGGAAGAGGTCATCTATGAGCGTGCTCTTGATTGGCTTGATTTCTTCGACATGGATGCCTCGAAAGATGATCTGGCGAAGAACCTCCCCTATGGGAAGCAACGAGAGCTGGAGATAGCACGAGCACTTGCCACTGATCCAAAATTGCTCTTTTTGGATGAACCCGCTGCGGGGATGAACCCTCAGGAAACCGACCACTTGATGGCTACCATCAGAAAGATCAGGGATCTGGGAATTACGGTTGTCCTGATTGAACATGACATGAAATTGGTAATGAATATCTGTGACACAATCACCGTTCTCAACTATGGGCAGAAACTTGCCCAGGGTACACCCCATGAGATCAAGAAAAATCCGAGTGTCATTGAGGCGTATCTCGGTAAGGAAGAAGAATGAAAGAGCTCTTAACGATCGATGACATTTCTGTATCCTATGGGAACATAAAGGCACTGAAACAGGTCAGCATGCATGTAAACCAAGGTGATATCGTCTGTCTCATCGGGGCAAACGGTAGTGGAAAGAGTACCCTCCTCAAGGCAATTGTAGGACAGGAGCCGCTGGACAGTGGTTCCATAACCTTTGATGGGGAGGAGATATGCAGGGCAAAGAATACCACTTCAAAAGAGGGCAAGAAGTCAAAAATCCTCACCACCGACCTTATTGCTGCAAAAGGGATCAGCCTAGTTCCTGAAGGGCGACGAGTGTTTGCTGATATGACGGTGGAGGAGAACCTCGATATGGGGGCATTTCTGGTAAAGGATGATGCCTTGATAGCAGAACGCAAGGAAGCGATGTATGACTTTTTCCCCATCCTCGGAGCAAGGCGACGGCAGAAGACCCGCTCTTTGAGTGGAGGCGAGCAGCAGATGATGGCAATAGCAAGGGCCTTGATGAGTGGTCCCCGCCTTATCCTGCTCGATGAGCCGGGTCTCGGGCTTGCTCCTCTGGTCATTGCTGATATTTTTGAAAAGATTGCCTTGATCAATGAACAGGACAAGGTAACGGTCTTCCTGGTAGAACAGAATGCACGAATGGCCTTGAAGGCATCATCAGAGGGGTATGTCATGGAGAATGGAAGAATCGTGCTCAGTGATGCATCCTCTGCACTTTTGGAAAATGAGAAAGTGCGAGCTGCCTATCTGGGAGAATAATGACTGGAAATTCACGATGGCATGAATTATAGTGTCCTTAGATGTAGGTAGGAGATTCATATGATTATCGAACGAAGAATGACACGCAATCCTGTTACTGCTACTCCGGATATGTCCATTGCTGAGGCTTCTACGCTCATGAAACAGGAGAAGGTACACCGGCTTCCTGTACTTGACAAGGAGAAACGGCTGGTTGGAATTATCACGGAAAAGGATATCTTGTATGCCACTCCTTCCCCGGCGACAAGTCTATCCATCCATGAGATGGCCTATCTGCTGAGCAAGCTTACCGTAAAGAAACTGATGAGCAAGAACGTGGTTTCGATCACAAAGGACACTACCGTTGAGGAAGCCGCCCGCATGATGGTGGATCAGGACCTCAGCAGCCTCCCGGTACTCGAGGGAGAGCATTTGATCGGTATTGTAACGAAAAGTGATATGTTCAAGATCCTCCTTGAGCTCTTCGGGGCGCGACATTTTGGAATTCGTGTTACGTTTGTGGTTGAGGATAAGCCGGGGACCATTGCCAAGATCAGCCAGGTGTTGAGTGAGGCGGGAATCGATATCATTACCTTCGGTACATTCATGGGTACCGATCCCACCAACGCAATCTGTACGATCAAAGTACAGGGTGCAACCATCAGCAAGGTTGTGGAGCTCATCAAGCCCTACGTATCACAGTTGCTGGATGTACGGGAGGTTTGAGTGCCTAAGAAGAAGAAAAAGAAGGCATCGGACGATAAAAAGACGGCTGGAAACAGCCGTCTTGTAGTTGCTGGTGATGCCTACAAGCCCTTTGAACATATCAAGGAAGTGAAAAAACAACCCATAAAGAAGGCAGCAACCAAGCCTTCCTCTGGTTCTAGAGAACAGCCAGCTCGTCAGAGAAAGGAGCCCCTGGTGCTGGGCTATGACCCAAAGGCGAACTTTGGGGATATCCTTGCAACCTGGGAACAGACAGGTGAGCTTGGTGGGGTTACCAAGCGGATGAAGAGCCACAGTAGCGTTGCCGTGCAAAAGTCGTTTTCAGAAATCCTTGCAGAGTGGGAAGGGGAGAAGCAGCAGGAAAAAAAGCAGAAAGCTGAGAAACCTTCCGTCAAGAAAAGCAAAACGTATGTACCCAAGAAGGATTTTGCCTCCCTTCTGGATGAGTTTGAAGGTACTGTCAAGCCAAAGAAGCGGAACAAAACCATGGTGGAAAAACCTTCGTCTGAAAGAAATAAGGAGCCACTGAAGCCCTCGAAGGAGATGCAGCAGGCCCTTGAAGAGAAGCAAGAGCTGGACAGCGAGAGGGAGAGCACCGTGAGCTGGTCATTTGCCGATACCTACCATGCATGGGCATCCAAAACAGATGAGCAAGCGGCTATCAAGCGAGCGCAGAAGGAGAGACGTGAGGAAAAACGAGATCCGTATACCATCTCTTCTCTGAGGGCGATGGAGCCGCAGGAGACGTTGGATCTGCATGGAATGAAGGTCGTTGAGGCTGAGAAAGCCAGTGCTGAGTTCCTGCGTTCTGCAAAGGAGCAACGGCTACTGAAGGTAGCGATTATCACAGGAAAAGGCTTGCATAACGACAAGGGGTATTCCCTGCTCAAGGAAGCAGCCCTTACCCAAATCAGAGAGAGCAAAGTGGTACGGGAAGCCTACACCCCGAAGGCCCAGCATGGGGGTAGTGGGGTGATCTGGATAATCATGAAACGTTGATAATGATCCCATTCGCGCACGAAAAGGCCGGTTTCTCAAAGGAATCCGGCCTTTCATGCTGAGAGTCTGGTACTAGCGCTCGCGGTAAATGATACGACCTTTGGTCAGATCATAGGGAGAGAGCGCGACACGTACTGTATCACCAGGGACAATCCTGATGTAGTGCTTGCGCATTTTGCCCGAAAGATGGGCAAGAATTACGTGTTCATTCTGCAGTTCCACGCGGAACATGGTGTTGGGAAGTGCTTCGCGAACGACGCCTTCCACTTCAATTGCTTCTTCTTTGGCCACAAAACCTCCAAATATTTGCTTAAAAGCAAGAAAATTATAGGCACTACATCAAAATGTGTCAACAGTGAGTCTATGCAATAAATATATCCCAATATCCTTTGAGGAAGATGCCAAGAATAATTGCTGGGAGAACATACTTGAAGTATGGACGAAGCATCTTGGGGAAGCTCAATCCAGTGGAACCGCTGTCAGCCTCTGCTAAGAAATTATTCCATCCCCAGCCATATTTCCATGTGCAGTAGATGGTAAAGAACAGGGAACCTAATGGAAGCAAGGTAGAACTTACAATGAAATCCTCCAAGTCCAGCACCCCTGTTCCAGGTCCCAGTGGCTGAAAACCGGAGAGGACATTGAACCCCAGGATACAGGGAAGGGAGAGCAGGATGATGGCAATTCCATTGAAGAGTGTTGCCTTTTTCCTCGCTACCCCTTTCGTATCAATCCAGAAACTGATGATGTTCTCGAAGACAGCAATCAGGGTACTGAGTGCTGCAAAACTCATGAACAGGAAGAAGAGAGACCCCCAGAGTCTTCCTCCTGGCATCTGGTTGAAGATATTGGGCAGTGTGATGAAAATCAAGGATGGACCTGCATCAGGCTGTACCCCGAAGGAAAACGCAGCGGGGAAGATGATCAGGCCGCTTGCCAGGGCGACGAAGGTATCAAGTGCGATGATTCGTGTTGCTTCTCCGGTGAGCCGATGTTGTTTTCCTATATAGGAACCGAAGATTGAGATGGATCCAATGCCCAAGCTCAAGGTAAAGAACGCCTGTCCCATGGCTGCGTATATGGTCTCAGACAAACCGTACTCCACCAAGTTGCCAAAGTTAGGAATAAGATAGAAGCGAATTCCCTCTCCCGCACCATCAAGCAGCAGACTATTGAATGCGAGCACAAGCATCAGCATCAGCAGACCGATCATCATATACTTGGTAATCTTCTCAACCCCGCTTTGGAGTCCCTTGGCAACAGGAAGCAATCCCAGGGTGACAGCAAGAACCATCCAGAATATCATGCTGCCTGGTTTTCCCAGCATGGAAGAGAAAAATCCTCCTACCCCTTCTGCACTCAAGCCTGAGAGGTCTCCCTTGATGGTATGTATGAAATAAGAGAGGAGCCACCCCGTGATGGTGGTGTAGAACATCATCAGTACATAGTTGCCCACGATGGCCAATTTACCATAGAGATGCCAACCCTTCTTGCTCGGGGTCAACGTTTCAAACGTCTTTCCAATGTTTGTCTGACTCGCTCTTCCAATCGAGAGCTCCATTACCATGACAGGCAGACCAAGGATGATAAGGAACAGGACATAAATCAGTACAAATGCAGCCCCACCATATCGTCCAGCTATATAGGGGAAACGCCATACATTTCCCAACCCAATGGCACATCCTGCCGACAGGAGGATGAAACCCAATCTGCTTGCCAGTGTCTCTCGTGCATTTGTAGCGCTTGAACTCATCTACGATCTCTCTCTTTAGTTTGTATGTATTGAGTTGCCTTTCAGAAAAGACAACCGTCATATTCTGAGGTATGCCAAAGGAAATTGCAACCCAAAACTACCCAGCACGTTGACAGAGTTGCTTCACAAGGGCAAGATACCAAGTAACATAGCACGCAAAGAGGTAAAACACATGTCCAGTGGAACAGCATTGCAAGCGTATTTGGCACAGACCAAAGAGATGAACGGCCCCATGGTTGCCTACACTGCAGCCCTTGACCAGATTGCCCAAGTGGATGGTTCGATTGCAGGGAGAATTGTCAATGAGCTGAAAGACCAACGCACCCATCTGAAGCTGATTGCCAGTGAGAACTTCTCCTCCATAGCAAGTCAGCTGGCAATGGGAAACTTGTTGACTGACAAATACAGTGAAGGATATGCCTATCACCGTTTCTATGCTGGTTGTGACAATGTGGATGCCATCGAGGCAATTGCATGTGACTATGCTTGCCGTCTCTTTGGTGCAGATCATGCTTATGTGCAACCCCACAGTGGAGCTGACGCAAACTTGGTTGCCTATTGGGCAATCCTCAATACCCGGATCCAGGTTCCTGCATTGGAGGATCTCGGTATTCCCAACCCCAGCAACCTAAGCAGAGAGCAGTGGGATCAGATACGAGAGAAGTTGGGTAATCAGCGGTTGCTGGGTCTGGACTACTACTCCGGAGGTCACCTTACCCATGGATACCGTCAGAACATCTCTGCACAAATGTTTGATGCGTACAGTTATGCAGTAGACCCGGAGAGTGGGCTTCTGGATTATGATGCCATCGAGAAGATGGCCCAGGAAATCAAGCCGCTTATCTTGCTTGCAGGCTATAGTGCCTACCCAAGGAAAATTGATTTCAAACGGATGAGTGAGATTGCCCATGGAGTTGGAGCTGTGTTCATGGTTGATATGGCACACTTTGCCGGTTTAGTTGCCGGGAAGGTGTTTAGTGGAAACTACAACCCGGTTCTCTGGGCAGACGTGGTGACCACCACAACCCATAAGACGCTCCGCGGTCCTCGTGGTGGTATGGTTCTGTGCAAGGAGGAGTTTGCTGAGAGTGTGGACAAAGGGTGTCCTCTGGTGCTCGGAGGACCACTTCCCCATGTAATGGCAGCAAAAGCAGTTGCATTCAAGGAGGCACTTGATCCATCCTTTTCTCTCTATGCCCAGGAAATTGTAAAAAATTCTGCGGTTCTGGCCCATGCATGTCTTGATGGAGGAATTCCTGTAGCAACCGGAGGGACTGACAATCATTTGATGTTGCTCGATGTCAGAGCATTCGACTTGAATGGCCGCCAGGCTGAAACAGCACTGAGGGAGTGTGGGGTGACCCTGAACAGAAATGCGCTTCCCTTTGATCCCAATGGTCCTTGGTATACCAGTGGACTCCGTATCGGTACCCCGGCTGTTACAACCCTGGGAATGGGGGAAGAGGAGATGAAGGAGATTGCTGCAATCATCACATTGGTGCTGAAGCACACCAAACCCCTTATTCTTACCAAGGGAGCCAATGCGGGAAAGCCAAGCAAATCCAAGGCAGTGACCGAAGAAGATGCAAAAGCGGAGGCGCAGAAACGTGTCTTGGCATTGCTCGAGAAGTTCAAGCTCTATCCTGAGTTGGACCTTCCGTTCCTCGAGGAGCATTTTCCCCTCGACAATCAAGGGCGCTGATGGTAGCATTGACGTTGGTGGAGGCAAGCAATGAGTAAGATTGTAGAGAATTTGCGCTACAGCAAGGACCATGAGTGGGTTCGTATCGAAGAAGATAAGGCTTACATCGGTATCACAGACCATGCACAGCATGAATTGGGTGAAATTGTCTTTGTTGAGCTTCCACCCCTTGGTGAGCGATACAAGAAAGGGGAAGAGATTTCCACTGTGGAAAGTGTGAAGGCTGCCTCGGCGATTATCAATCCTATTGAAGGAGTTGTAGATGAGGCAAATGAGGAGCTCGATGGTTCCCCTGAGCTGGTCAATGAGGACTGTTATGCACACCATCTCTACATCCTCAGTGATTTCTCCCAAGATGATTACAACGAACTGTTGGATGCAGCTGCATACCAAGCATATCTCGAGACTCTTTAACGAGAAAACGAATTGTCGTGCCGCCAGTATCTGGCGGCCTTTGTTTGTCCATGTACTGGAGGCATAGATGATCTATCCGTATATCCCTCACACTGATGAAGACCGCAAGCAGATGCTGCAAGCGATTGGGGTCTCCTCAATGGAGGAGCTTTTTTCTGGTCTTTCAGAGGATATTCTACTCTCGGACTCGGTTCCAATCAGTCACGGTCGGACCGAGGATGAGGTGCAGCGTATGATTGACTCGATCGCACAACGTAATGTGCGGGGAATTCCGTTTTTGGGATGCGGTTGTTATGATCACATTATTCCCTCCACGGTTGAGGCACTCTCAAGTCTACCTTCATTTGTTACTGCCTATACTCCCTATCAGGCAGAGATGAGCCAAGGTCTGCTTGAGGCAATCTATGAGTTTCAAAGCATGGTTTGTGAGATTACCTCCATGGATGTTGCAAATGCTTCTCTCTACGACGGGGCTAACGCAGCGAGTGAGGCAGCTGCACTCATGATTGGAGCAAAGAGAAATGCCTCCAGCGTTCTGGTCTCGAGCACCATTCACCCTTTTACCTTGCAAGTCTTGCAGACTTGGGCGAAAGGTACCGGCAGGAATATCCGCATGGTTCCAGAGAAGGATGGTGTAGTTGACCTCTCGAATCTTGCTTCCCTGCTGGATGCAACGTGTGCTGGATTGATCGTACAGAGTCCAAACCGGTATGGCTTGCTTGAATCCTATGAGGGTGTTGCTGATACGTTGCATGCTGAAAGGGCACTATTGGCAATCTCCAATGATCCGCTCTCTCTTGCGCTCCAGAAAACCCCCGGTCAATGGAAAGCTGATATAGCTATAGGGGATACCCAGTCACTTGGACTCTCCCTTGCCTTTGGGGGACCAAGCTGTGGGTATATGGCGGTCAAGGATGCACTGCTCAGAAAAATGCCTGGCAGACTTGTTGGTGCAACGGTGGATGCCAAGGGAAGAAAAGGGTATACGCTGACGTTCCAAGCGAGAGAACAACACATCAAGAGGGAGCGAGCCACGAGCAATATATGCTCCAACCAAGCATTGGCAGCACTGATGACCACCATCCATCTCTCCAGTCTCGGTTGGGATGGTATGGTTGAAGCGGCAAATCAGAGTTACGCGAAAGCTCACTACCTTGCCTACCATCTTGCCCAGCTGCCTGGGATGACCCTGGTATGGGACAAGCCGTTCTGGTGTGAGTTTCCCTTGGTCTTCTCTGATCCCAAGTACATGAGGAAGTTCATGCAGGAGCTTCGTAACGAAGGAATTTTTGCCGGTGTCCGTCTCTCATCCCTTACCCGTAAGGTAAAGGATGAGCTGGTGCTGCTCGTTGCGGTTACCGAAAAACGGAGTCGTGAAGAGTTGGAGCTCTATTTGGCAGCAGCACGGAGGGTGATGAAATGAGTGAACCACTGTTGATTGAACAATCGAAGAAAGGGAGAAAAGCCTACTGCTTTCCTCCTCTCGATCTTCCAAGAGGATTTCACCAAGCGTTACCTTCACTCCCAGAAGAGTTGAGAAGGGAGGACCCTGCGTATTTACCAGAGGTGTCTGAGCTTGATGTCGTGCGGCACTTCACGAAGCTCTCGAGTATGGTGCATGGGGTGGATAGCGGCATGTATCCACTTGGTTCCTGCACGATGAAATACAATCCCAAGCTGAGTGAACATATTGCACGGATGGAAGCATTTACGAGAATCCATCCGCTTCAGGATGTATCCACGGTCCAAGGCTGTCTTTCGATCATGTTTAATTTGCTTGAGGATCTCTCTTCCATTACCGGTATGCAGTGGGGCAGCCTGCAACCCTGTGCAGGAGCGCATGGTGAATATACAGGGCTGAAGATGATCAAGGCATACTTTGAAAAACGGGGGGAGATGAAACGTACCAAAATCCTCATCCCCTCCAGCGCTCATGGAACGAACCCTGCAAGTGCAATGGTCAACGGATTTGATGTTCTCACCATTGGCTCCAATGCACAGGGTAGGGTAGATATGGCAGACCTCGAGACGAAGCTGGATGATTCGGTTGCTGCTCTCATGCTGACAAACCCCAATACCTTGGGAATATTTGAACAGGATATCCTGGCAATCAGCAACATGGTGCATGGGAAGGGGGCTCTCATGTACTATGATGGTGCCAATATGAATGCAATTCTTGGTATGGCCACCCCTGGAGAGATGGGATTCGATGTCGTGCACCTCAATCTTCACAAGACATTCTCTACCCCTCATGGAGGTGGAGGCCCCGGAAGTGGGCCAGTCATGGTCAATGATACACTGAGACCATTCCTCCCAAAACCGGATATACAACTCACTGACAGTGGCTATGTACTTGCTTGGGATCGTGAGGACTCAATCGGCAAGGTAAGCATGTTCTGGGGAAACTTCCTGGTCTTGTTGAAGGCCTACGTCTATATTCTGAGAATGGGCAGTGAGGGACTACGTTCAGCGAGTGCCCATGCAGTCTTGAATGCAAACTACGTCGCAAAGAAGCTCAGTGATGTGTGTGAAATTCCCTACGGAAAACAATGCATGCATGAGTTTGTAATCAGCTTGGCTGATCTTGCCCAAACTCATGGGGTTCGCGCACAGGATGTGGCAAAAGCCCTGATCGACAAAGGCTACCATCCACCGACGATGTACTTCCCATCACTGGTAAGTGAAGCCTTGATGATCGAGCCCACTGAGAGTGAAAGTGTAGAGACGCTTGATGCTTTCATCGAGGCATTCCGTTCCATTCTTGAGGAGGCAAAGCAACATCCAGAGCATGTGAAGGGTGCACCCTACTCAACACCGGTGGGACGGTTGGATGAGGTAAAAGCGATCAAGGAGCCCAATCTTCGCTACGTGCGAGGGTAAGCACTTTTTACTTTGCAGTCTCTCCAATCCTGAGGTATCCTTAGAGTATGAACAGAATATTAATTCAAGATGGATTGCTCGTTGATACTGAATGGACCAGGCATGCTGATATCCTGATCGAAGACTCTAGGATTGCACATATTGCAGCCAAGATAGATCCGGAAACACTGCCTGAGGGGACAGAGATTGTACAGGCCCAGGATATGTGTATACTGCCGGGCATCATCGATGCCCATACCCACTATCACCTGGTAAGCAGGGGAACGGTTACTGCCGATTCTTTTGAGGAAGGAAGCCGGTGTGCAGCCTTCGGAGGGGTCACCACGGTCATTGACTTTGCTGATGATGACAAGAAAGGTGACCTTGCTTCCTGTTCGGTTGCAAGAAGTACCGCCATGGGAAAGGAGATGGCTGTGGACTTCTCCTTGCACCAGGGCCTCTATGCATATAGGGAAGGGTTGGAGGAAGAATTCATCAACTTGAAGAAAGCAGGGGTGAAAGTCATCAAGATGTTCACCACCTACAAGGATGTCGGCTACCTGGTGGACAATCCAGATGAAATGCGAAAGATTTTTGCGCTCTGCAAGAAACATGATCTGTTGGTGAGTGTACATTGTGAGGATGATGCAACCATCCAGAAAGTAAACAGTGAGTACCATGGTCCGTATAATCCGCCTGCACATGCCACTCTTCGTCCCAGTGAGGCTGAGGCCCGAGGGATCGATACAGTAGGAAAGATTGCCCTCGAGCTGGACATGCCATTGTATGTAGTGCACCTATCCAGCAAGGCGGGACTCCAGAAAGTCAGAGAATTGAGGGCGAAGGGGCTCAGGATAATTCTTGAGACGACACCGCACTATCTGTTCCTGGACAAGAGCCGACTGGAAGGGGAGCAGGGCCCTCTGTATGTGATGACCCCTCCACTCAGGAGTAAGGAAGATAATGAGGCACTGCAGGAAGCTGTACTCAATGGTGAGGTGCAGATCATTGCAACCGATCATTGTTCATTCACAAAGGAGCAAAAGCTCTCCAGCAATGATGTGAGAACCATTCTTCCTGGAATTCCTGGTTCTGAAGAGCTTTTGAGCTTGGTGTACTCCTTTGCCTCAAACAGTGGACGGATTGGAATCCAGCAGGTGGTAAACCTGTTGAGCACCGCTCCGGCAAAAGCCTTCGGCATCTATCCACAGAAGGGAACAATCCGGGTAGGAAGTGATGCTGACTTGGTCATCTTCGATCCTGATCTTATCTGGACAATCAGCAAGGAGAACATCCACTCCGCCAGCGGCTATACTCCCTATGAGGGAATGCAAGTGGTGGGAAAACCCATCATGACCTATCTTCGGGGGAGATTGATCATGGGAGATTCCATGTATCTTGGACGGAATGGCTATGGCGAGTTTGTTCCTCAGGATGCAGTAGGGCGTGGCAAGACAATTATGCACTAAGCAAGCAGAACCTATTGGCTGCGGCATCCTGAAAAGGGTGCCGTCTTTCTTGTGTCATATTGTTGTCACACTAGGCTGTTTTCACTACACTGAGAGCAAGGAGATCCCATGATTGAAGGTATACTTTTTGACATGGATGGGGTTCTTATCGATTCTGAACCTGTCATCCTTCACGCTGCAATGACCTATTTTGAACAAATAGGGGTCACTGTAAAAGCAGAAGATTTTACTCCTTTCATTGGAGCAGGGGATAAGCGGTTTCTCTTGGGAGTCGGTGAGAAGTATGGTGTTTCCATCGATTTTGAAGAGGCAAAGGAGACCCTGTTCTCCCTCTACTCTGAGTATGCCATGGATCGTGGGGCAATGGACGGTGTGCATCGTTTTATTGAGAATGCACGCAAAGCGGGTTTGAAACTGGCTCTTGCCACCAGTGCGGTACGCATGAAGGCTGAGATAAATCTGCAGGCAATAGGGCTGAGCGCTTCCGATTTTGATCGTGTGGTTACTGGAGAGAATATCAAGAGAAACAAACCCAACCCCGATATCTATCAGCTTGCAGCCCTGTCAATGGGATTGCCTACCCAGGAGTGTCTTGTCATTGAGGATGCCATCAATGGTATCAAGGCTGGCAAAAGTGCGGGTTGCTCGGTGTGCGCTCTCACCACAACCTTTCCGCTTGGAGAGTTGGCTGACTCCGGTGCTGACTATGTTGTTTCCAGTTTGGATGCCTTTGAAGATTTCCAGAGCAAGGAAGAGCTGGCTCTCTTGCTTGCAAAGAGCAAGGGAAATGATGATCGGGTGGTCTATGGGGCAAACAAGATCCTTGAGGCTTCCTCTCCCCTCATGGGGGAACAGGCACTGCTTGATTTGGCTATCAAGAAAGCCTATGAAGCTCGCAAGCATGCTTATACCCCTTACTCACACTACCAAGTGGGGGCTGCTCTTGTCAGTGCAGCATCCAATAGAGTGTACAGCGGTTGCAATGTGGAGAATTCCAGTTATGGGGCAACCATCTGTGCTGAACGAAATGCTATTCTCCATGCGATTACCACAGAAGGGGCTATCGGTATCAGTATGCTTGTCGTGGTAAGTGAAGATGCACCCCCCGCTCCTCCTTGTGCACACTGTTTACAGGTGATGGCTGAGTTCAGCCGTCCAGATACCATGGTTCATCTGATTGATGTCGCTTATGCTGAAGGGCGGGGAGGAAGTCATGTCGTCTATCGATTTGAAGAATTGCTCCCTCATCCCTTCATCTTCCCTACAATGAGGCTATGATGCATCGATATCGCCTATTGGGTCTCCTGCTTCTTGCTTCGATTCTGCTTGCTACCGGTTGTTCAAGTACCCACCATATGATTAGTCCAGAAGTCTTGGACCAAAGTATTCCAATCGAGGAGAAATTTGCCTCTTTTGGGATTCCCTCTGTGCAAGTCTCCTATCCTGAGGTCTACTATGATGGGCGGGAATGGAGAGATCGACTTATTGCCTTGGTGGAAGGGGCTGAGGATTATTTGATCACCAGTTCATTCCTTGCCTCGAGTTCTGAGGATCTGCAGGAGCTGTACAGCACCCTTGCCAGAAAGGCAGAGAGTGGCGTTCGCGTGTATTTCGTCGTTGATGGAATTGGACCTTTCGACATGACAGAGACACGCTATCATCTCATCCCCTTGAAATTCCTACGAGAGAGTGGAGTACACCTTTTGGAGTTCAATCCCATCAGTGGAGCGAGGTTGGTCAGCGGTCTGAATCTCTTGTACCGAGATCACCGAAAATTTCTCATTGTTGATGGAGCCCATGTTGCCCTTGGTGGCATGAACCTCAATTATATCTCCATAGGAGCCGAGGGACAGCAGTTGCAGCGGGACAGCATGTATGAATTCCAGTCACCTGAACTCTGCAACCTTCTTCTCGATTATTTTGTCCCTTGGTGGAATGAACAGACTTGGGATGAGATTGCAAGGGAAGATTTCTCTGTGGATACCTCGGCTTTATCCGGTGGAAAGAGCTACCAAGGTTGGTATGTGAATCAGGAACCGGGAAGTGCACAGGTAAGCCAGATGTTTGGAGGGTTGCTGAGTGAGGCGGAACACTCGATCCAGGTGCTGCCATTCCTGCCCTTCATGGACGAGGAGATGATAGAAGCATTTCGTCTTGCAGAAGAGCGAGGTGTGGCAATCGAGATGATTGTTCCCTTCGACCGAAGGGTCACCAACCGCAAGGGAATTGAGTATATGGCGAAGGATTTACTCAAGATGGGCATTGATTTGCGTATTGAAGAAGAACGGGCAGAAACCCAGCAACTGCTTCATGAGAAACTCATGATCGTGGATGGGCGATATGTGGTTATTGGATCGACAAACGTCAACTACCGATCCCTGAACCTCGCCTATGAAAACTCCCTGGTAATTGACAGTCCGAAGCTTGCCAACCAATTGCAGGAGCATTTCAGAGAGCTCTATGAGAGGACCATCCCCATAACAGAGGAGATGGCAGACGATTGGCACACCTTTGGCAACTGGCCACGCTTCGTGACGGCATTCTTTGGAGGTTGATGATGAAGAGGTATGTCCTATTATTAGCCTTGATGACCCTTTTTGCAGCAACACCTCTAACAGCTCGTTCCGTCGGGTATGGGTTTGGCTACTATGGTGAGGAACTCACCGATAGTTCCGCTCGCCTATCCAGTGGAGTGGAAATTTCCTTGGTGTACAGGCCGCTCCTGCTTTCCTATGGAAATCCCGCTTTGGTGGGCAAAGTTGCGCTTGGAACCGACCAAGATAAAGCATGGCTGGTGCCCTATGTACAGGCAGGTGTCTCTTTCGAGCTCTGCAGGATCACCGACCATCCTTTCAATTTCATCGGGAATAATGTAGTTGCCTATAGCCCATCGGTAGGAATCAGTTATCAGTACGACCCAGAGAGGGAGTTGGGAACTCTTACCATGGAAGCAAGTGTATTCAAGTTGAGTCAGAAGGATTTCTGGTATGAGTTTCTTACCCCGTTCATCACCCTTAGGTTGGATGATGCATCGCTTGATGGTTGGGGGCTGAACCTTGTACGCTATACATATTTTTTGAAGTAGGAAGCCATGCATAAGAGAATGTTACTGCTAGGTGTTGTGTTGTTGTTGTCCCTTCCTGTGTTTGCCGGGTATTTTGACCTGGGAATCACCTTGGGTACCAATGCCCATCTCTATGAAAAAGATCTGGATTCCAGCAGGATGAAAATGGCATGGGGTATTTCAACTGGCTTGACCGATATGTGGGAGTTGGATATCCAAGCTGATACCCGTATCATCCCAGACCCCTTCAGCAGTTCATCTCTCTCCTTCTTGTTGCAACGAACGCTGCTGGGACAACGTTCAACAGGGACTGCCGTAGCAGGCGTGGGAATAAACACCATGGTCGGCGCCGGTTTGATGGTAAGCTCCTACCGGGAGGATGGAGCACTGGGGGTCAGTCATATCCTTCTCAGCTTGACTCCGGTCTCTATCGGCAACCCGGTTTCGGGAAAGCGAGAGAGGCTGCTCTCCCTTACCCTTGCCTACAACCTTTCAAATGGGCAGGTTGGCCTGCTCTTTGATTTGATCAAGTATGATTTCTACGTGGTGGGCACCTATAAGGACTACCGTTAGTTACCTGCACCCTTCGAGAGTCATCATCTTGTCAACTCGCCTTTGGTGGCGATCTCCCTCGAAAGCGGCTTCCATGAAAGATTCCAGCATATCCACCGGGTCTTCCGGGTAGTCAATCCTTCCTCCGAATGCAATGAAGTTTGCATCGTTGTGTTTCCGTGCCATAGCTGCTGCGTAACAGTTCTGAGGAAGGGCACATCGGATGCCAGAGACCTTGTTTGCACTGATGGAGATCCCAATTCCTGTACCGCAGAGCACTATCCCGAACTCATATCCACCTTTTTTATAGGTAAGGCAAGCTTCCTTTGCTACATCAGGGTAGTCAATGGAATCGTTTGATGTGGCCCCGATATGTGTTACGGTGTATCCCATTTTTTCCAGATATCCAATCAGTCTGTTGGACAACTCAACTGCACCATGGTCATTTGCAAGTACTACACTAGGCATAATCAATCTCCTTGGTGCTTATGATGGTACCGTATTTGTAGCATTCTGACTAGTCGCGATGAGTTGCCAGAAGCCTACAACTGGGATAGAATAGCGGGCAAAAGAGGAGCTCATTGTGGCTGAGATCTATGTATGTGGGCATCGCAATCCGGATATGGACAGCATCTGTGCTGCTTATAGCTATGCATATTTGAAGAGTAAGGTGGATCCGAACAATACCTATCTTGCTCCGGTCTTTTCACCTCTGAGTAAAGGATAATCTCAAGAAAATGCTGATTCAGGCCCCTGCGGGGGCTTTTTTCATGCCCGAACAATCTTTTCAAAAGAATATAATAGTATTGTCTTGTATTGTCT
>JBFWKK010000023.1:0-36828 GCA_050252715.1 Sphaerochaeta sp.
AAAACAAAAGATATCTGATGATGTACTACAATTGATGAGATATTATGGCTACATGATTACCTATTAATTGCCTTTAGGATAATCAGTTGGTAGCCATTCTTTATGTTTTTGCTGCGGAACTCAGGATCCATGATAACTCCTCTTTGTACTAAAACAGTACATGTTCAATGTACTTACCTCTGGATGTATCGTCAAGGTTGTAATTACGACAACATTGAATCGTTTGCCATTGAAATAAAAGGCTGTGCGTTCTATTATAAGCCCTATGAAAAAGAGACTTGTTACTTCTGCACTCCCGTATGTGAACAATATTCCGCACCTGGGGAACCTGACCCAGGTTCTCAGCGCCGATGTCTTTGCCCGTTTCTGCCGTTTGAAGGGGTATGAGACCCTTTACGTCTGTGGTACTGACGAGTACGGGACAGCCACAGAGACTCGTGCCCTTAAAGAGGGTGTGAGTCCTCGTGAACTTTGCGACCGTTACCATGCAATCCATCGTGACATCTATGCCTGGTTCAATATTCAGTTTGACTATTTTGGAAGGACCAGCACTGAGGCACAGACTGAGATTGTCCAGGATATATTCCATCGAATGGATGCAGCAGGTTATGTCAGTGAACATGAGATGGAGCAGCTCTACTGCCCGAAGTGCGAGCGGTTCCTTGCTGACCGGTTCGTTGAGGGAACCTGTCCACACTGCCATGCTGAAGGAGCAAGGGGGGACCAGTGTGATAGCTGCCAGACCCTGCTCGATCCCATCGAGTTGATCAATCCCCATTGTGGCGTATGTGGTACAACCCCGGTGGTGAAGAAGACCAAGCATCTTTATATCAATCTTCCCAAGGCACTTCCCCTGTTGGAAGCATGGATAGAAAAGACCAGCAAAGAGGGGTTCTGGGCCAATAATGCCATCCAGGTGACCAAGAGCTGGATCCGTGATGGATTGAAGGAACGGTGTATCACCCGTGATTTGAAGTGGGGGATTCCTGTTCCCAAACCGGGATATGAGGGCAAGGTGTTCTATGTATGGTTTGATGCACCGATCGGCTATGTCTCCATCTCGGCAAATGCAACAAAGGATTGGAAGAGATGGTGGTTCGACCCTGAGCATACAGAACTCTTTCAGTTTATTGGAAAGGACAACATCCCATTCCATACTGTTATCTTTCCCTCCTGCCAACTGGCCAGCGGAATGGACTGGACCATGCTCCACCATATGAGCAGTACTGAGTACCTCAACTATGAGGGAGGGAAGTTCAGCAAGAGCATGGGTATCGGCATTTTCGGCAATGATGTCCAGGATACAGGAATCCCTGCCGATGTGTGGCGGTTCTACATGTTCTACAATCGTCCAGAGAAGAGTGATGTCACCTTTACCTGGTCTGACTTCCAGGAGAAGGTGAACGGGGAGCTTATCGGCAATCTCTCAAACCTGGTCAACCGTACCCTTACCTTTGTTACACGGTTCTATGGGGACGGGGAACTCTTCTCATCTCCCATTGATGAGGATTTGCATGCCCAGATAGTGGAACGGGAGAAGAAGATTGAGGCCCTCATGGAACGGGCTGAGGAGCGTGATGCTCTTCGTCAGATCATCAGCCTCTCTTCCTTGGGCAACAAGGCATTCCAGGATGGGGAACCGTGGAAGATGCGAAAGGAAAATCCGCTGATGGCGATGCGTCTTCTCAAGAGTCTTGTCTACCTCATCCGTGACCTCGCTGTGATGGTACAGCCGTTCATGCCAGAGACATCCTTGAGGATGCTCTCCTTCTTGAACGCAGAACAGAGCACTTGGAATGATTTGGGAAATTGGGAAGGCATTGAGGGTGTTTCTGGGGTATCCCTGCTCTTTACCAAGTTGGAGGATGCCTTGGTTGACCAATTGCGTACCCGCTTCAGTGGGTCCCAGGAAGAACGAGAACAGAAGAAAACCAAAGAATTGGAGAAAGATATGGATCAGAAAGAGGACCAGGTAAGCCTGGCTGAACAGTTCGCGAATCGTGTTGTCTTGAAGGTTGCGAAGATTACCAATGTAGAAAAACATCCCCGCGGGGATAAATTGTACATCCTTACCCTTGATGCAAAGGAAGAGGAACCTAGGACCATTGTCAGTTCCATTGTTCCCTATTATAGGGAAGATGAGTTGCAGGACCAGAACATCATTCTGGTGAGCAACCTCAAGCCTGCAAACTTCAGGGGTGAGAAGAGCTACGGCATGTTGCTTGCCGCAAGCGATCCCAATGCAGAGGAACACACTACCTGCGAGGTGCTCTTTGCTCCCCAGTTTGAGGTGGGAACCGTTCTTTCTCCTGAGGGGTTTGCCCCTTGTGAGGAGAAACTTCCCTATGTCAAGGCTGATCACTTCTTCTCAATGCCCATATACACCGAGGATGGGGTTGTGAAGATTGATGACAAACCGATTGGAAAGGACGGGGTTGTCCTGACTGCAAAGAAATACCTCAATGGCCCGGTAGGTTGATTTCTCGTAGTTCTGCAGTGTGAAAATTGGAAATTTGGGGGCCGCAAGGCCCCTAAATGCATGTAAGAAGGGAGAACACTATGCAAATCCAGCAAATTACACCAAAAGAGCTCTCTCTGGATGGTTCCGTATTCCAAACCCAATTCTGGGCAGAGGTGAAGCAACGCTCACAGTGGAAGCCGTATGCGTTCTTTATCCAGAAAGATGGAGTACGCTTTTCCTTGCTGGTGCTTGTGAAACGATTTGCTCCTCTCTTCTCCCTTGCCTATATCCCTTTTGGGCCTCCGATAGCAAAACTCCAACTCAGTCAGATAAGCGTTTTTCTTGAGGACCTGGCAAAACAGTTGCAGAATTTCCTGCCCAAGGGAGTCTTTGCCCTTCGCTATGATCTTCCCTTCGAGGAGGTTAATGACCAGAATGTCATGACCTTTGAGTCAAAACACCTGAGAACATTGGAACAGAGTGTACAACCCGAGGGAACCGTGAGGATCAATCTCCAGTGGGGATATCACGCCGTCTCATTGGGATATCGGGAGCGGGCAAAGCGAGCCCTGAGAAAAGCAGTCCAGGCTTTCCAGGTCAAGGTATATGAGGAAGGTGATGAGCCATCCTTCAGCGCATGGTACGAGGTCTACTTGGAGACTGCGCGACGCGACGAATTCAGTCCCCGGTCTAAGCAGTATCTTCGTTCCTTTTTGCAAACCGATGAGCTGGTAACGAATGAGCTTTCGTGCAAACTGTTGTTGGCTACTGAAGGAAAGAGGATTGTCGGGGGAATCATGGTACTGTTCAGTCCTTATGAGGCAATCTATCTCTATGGGGCTTCCCTTCGCTTTGATGGACTCTCCTGTTCCTATCTTCTCCAGGATTACGCGATAAAGATGGCGTGTGAGCGATCTTGTTCCTTCTACGACTTGTATGGTATTCCTGGACCAAAGGGGAGGGCCACTCACCTTGCCGGACTGGAGATATTCAAACGGTCCTTCGGGGGCCAATCCTACTACCGCAGCCCTTCCACCGATTATCTCTATCATCGATTATCCTGGTATGCGTATACCATGTTCGAGACGATGCGCTTTCGGTCAAGTCGAAGGCGAGGGGTCAAGAGCCGAGGAGAAGTCCCACCAAGTTCTTGAACTGGTTTCCACGGTCGAATTCGTTGGCAAAGAGTTCAAAGGATGCGCTCCCCGGGGAGAGTAGGATTGCCTGCATGAGATTGGGCAACTCGCTCTCTTTTTGTTTGGCAAGATCAAAACTTTGTTGCAGTGCGTCTCCCATTGCCTTGAACGGGCCATAGTAGGGAATGTGATAGTGATCCAGGAGTGGGATAAGCTTGTTTTGTGTGAAGCTTCCATCAAGCAGGGAGATGCTGGATGCATGTTGCAACTCCTCCAGCATTCCATCGGCAGTGAGGTTCTTGTCTGTTCCTCCGCAGATGAGATGGACAGCCATGCTCCTGAACTTTGCATACGAGAAATGCACAGCCTCAGGTATGGTTGCTGCGCTGTCGTTTACAAAGAGGATATTTCCCATTGTTCCCACCTGCTCAATGCGGTGAGGGACTCCTTGGAAACTTTCCAGTGCCTTGAGGATGCTCTTGTACTTGAAGCCGAGGGCAAGGAGGATTGTATAGGCACTTCTGAGATATGGTTGTTCTTCAAGGACTTTCGCACTTGCCCTGTCGATTCCCCTGATATGTCGTTTGTCCAGGAGGGTCTGCTTCCTGATGCGGTTGAGCATGACATCGGGAATGACCGCCATCTTGATATTTTTGGTGAAGAGCTGCAACTTATCTTCCAGATACCGTTCTATGGATTCATAGGAGTTCAGGTGATCAGGATAGAAATTGGTCAGTGCGCAGAGTTCCATGCTTGGGAGCTGTCCATGCATTGCCTGTACAGTATCACGAATTTGCCAGGAGCTGAACTCGCAGACGAGATACTCGGGAAGCGCCCGTCCTCCTTCGTTTCTGCGTTCCCACTCCCTGAGGATGCTGAATCCGCTGATGCCCATATTGCCACACTGCATTGCCTCGTAGCCATGTTCCTGCAGAACATGAGCAACTGCAGCACTGGTGGTGGTTTTTCCTTTGGTACCGGTAATACCGATAATCTTTACCTGTTCACACCAAGGGGAACTGAACAACCAGGCAAAATCATTGACCACCATCCGTGCATATTTGAGCATGGGATGGTTTGGGGGTATGGCAGGATTCTTGACGACGATGTCAGCCCACAGAAAATCTTCAGAGCGATGCGCACCGGAAATGCACACGGCACCCCTTTGGCTGAGATCTTCCATCTCATAGCCGAGATCGCTGGTTCCTTTGAGATCTGTTATTCTTACTTCATCTCCATGGTCAAGGAAATAGGAGGCTGCGGCATAGCCGCCTCCATGCATTCCCAGGCCGAAGATAAGTACCTTCATGTGCCACCCCCGGATGCCTTAATAGTAGAAAGAAAGTGCAAAGAGAGCAAGTAAATCCTCACGCAAAGCGTAGGAATTTTGGCGTACTGTACGTATGTAAATTTTAAGAAGCACCCTATTGACGTTGTTTTCCCTTACCTGCATAATAGACCGGTAATTACAAAACCAGCTGGATTCGGGCTCTACCGAAAATAGAGACGGTTGGTAAGGAGCGCTATAGTGCCTTGTGGAAGAAAAAGAAAGAAGCATAAGATTGCTACGCATAAGAGAAAGAAAAAGCTCAGAAAGAATAGACATAAGAATAAATAGTCTTTTCTGGTAGACTTATACTTCGTACCAATGTAGAAAACCGTCGGTCGCTCCGGCGGTTTTTCTTTGGAATGTTACAAGCCTTTGCAAGGCTTGATGAGAGAATTGGATTTGTTGACCAATCAATACAAAGTATGGTAGGGTATGCAAACACCTCTTTATCCGCTCTTGAGGGCGGATCATAAAGTCCGTAAGGAGGAACCATGAGAAATTATGAGTTCACCGTTATCTTCAAAGCTAACGAAGATGACACACAGGCTGGTTTGGAACTAGTAACCAGCACCTTTGCAGCTGCCGGGGTAGAGATTACCAAGCAGGACGACATGGGCGTCAAATTTCTAGCCTATGAGATCAAGAAACAGGACAAGGGACACTATGTCTACTTCGAACTGAAAGCAGAGCCCAGTAGTATCCTTGGCTTCGAGCAAAAGTTCTTGTTGAACCCGAACATCTTGAAGTTCTTGTTCGTAAACCCTGAGAAATAATCAAAAGAGAATGGGAGCATAACCATGGCAAATGACTTGAATGTGGTCGCATTGGTAGGTCGACTTACCAGAGATAGCGAACTTCGCTATTCCAATGGTGGTATGGCCATCGCTCGTTTTTCCATCGCCGTCAACCGGAGAAAGAGGTCGGGTGACAATAATTGGGAGGACGAAGCAAACTTTTTCGACTGCGCGATGTTTGGCAAGAGTGCCGAATCCTTGAACCAATATCTGGAGAAGGGAAGGCAGGTTTCCATCATCGGTGAGCTTCGGCAGAACCGCTGGGAACAGGACGGCCAAAGTCGAAGCCGGGTTGAGATTGCCGTGAATTCGTTGCAGCTCCTCTCAAGTCCCGGTTCTACCGATGGTAGAAACAACTCTCGTCCCAGTGACAGACCACAGACGAGAAATCAGGGGTCTTATGGTTCACGACCAGCTCCCCAGGAGTCGGTATCCCCACTGGATATCGGTGGCCCTGAGCAGTTTGACGATGACCAGATCCCATTCTAAGACGCTGCCATTTGGCAGATGATGTTGCAAGGAGAAACATAATGATGCGCGATGACGATAACGATTCCATGAATGGAAATGACGGAAGAAACGGAAGAGATAGAAGAGGGGGCGGACGCAAACCCAACTTCAGAAAGAAGGTTTGTAAGTTCTGTACCCAGAACCTTACTCCTGATTACAAGAATCCTGACATGCTGCGCCGCTACATTACCGAGCGTGGCAAGATTCTTCCTGCCCGCATTACCGGTTGCTGTGCAAAGCACCAGAGGGCTGTTACTACTGAGATCAAGAAGGCACGTGTACTTGCGTACCTCCCGTTCGAGAAGAAGTAACTTGTGTTGGGTGTCATGAACCAGCTAGATAGCAAAATGTTGAAACAGGGGTTATTTCTGACGGTGGTGAGCTTTGTGCTCTCCCGACTCTTGGTCGGAAACCTCATTTTCACCATTCCCTTGATGGTTCTTGCGCCGAAGTTTTCCAATCGAAGAGAGGCGTTGCTTCCTGTTGCTTTGGTCTCTGCCCTTGTGGTGGTTACCGAGCTGTTCAGGGCAAAGGAGTCTTTAGGTACTCCAGAAGGGCGACTTCTGCTAGTGATTGGAATGTTCATCCCGGTTGTGCTTTTGACAGCCAGTGCAGTATGGATTGCCCTGGATGACAAACGCACCCTCTACCGCTATCTGGCAGCCTCCTTGTTTGGGATAGTTGCTTCAGTTGTGGTGGTTATCTGGTTTTCAAGACCGAGTGAAGCACTCAGACGGGTCGATTCTGCAATGTTTGAGACCTTCCGGATGTTGCTCGGCGAGACGACAGGTGGAACACAGGCTTCCCCACAGGCGACCTCCGTTGCCTTGGAGAGTTTGTACCGGATGTCGGTGATGGCGATCGGGGCCATGTTGGCTCCCCTTTGTATGGTGCTGGTAGGGTTCACCTCCTTTATGGCGATGAGCTACCAAGCGCGGTTCGACGGCTCCTTCAATGTACGGGTATCCCGTTGGAAGGTTCCAGAGGTCACCTTGTGGGTGTTCCTTGGTTCATGGGCTTTGGTCCTGCTGTTGATTCTGCTTAAGGCATCATATCTCTATCGCTCTCTTGCATTGCAGGTTGCGCTCTCCAGTAGCGTGCTGTATGCTGTGCAGGGTATGGCGATTGTAGTGCATTTTGTGCTGCGAAAAGGTATTGCCGTCAACACAACCCGTTTGTTCTCCACATTGTTTCTCTTGGCATTCTTGATACCCGGGGTGAATGTACTGGTTGTCTTTGTCCTTCCTTTGCTGGGAGTGACGGAGACATGGATAATGTATAGACGTAATGAGTAAGGAGTGTATCCTATGAAGATTATTCTCAATCAGGATGTAGTCAACCTCGGAGAAGAGGGCGACGTTGTAGTTGTCAAGGACGGGTATGCCCGTAACTTTCTGCTTCCCAACAACATGGCTGTTATGTTCAATAGAACCAACCAGGCCATCTTTGCAAGCCGTACTGCTGCAATCGAGAAGCGCAAGGAAGAGAAGCGAAAGGCTAGTAGCAGCATGAAAGAGAAGCTTGAGGACGTTGTCCTCACCATGGTTGTCTCTGCCGGTGAAAGCGGCAAGCTCTTTGGTTCTGTAACCTCTTCCATGGTGCAGGAAGCACTTGCCAAGCAGGGTATTGAAGTAGAGCGTAAGAAGATTGAGGTTGCAACCCATTCCATCAAGATGGTGGGAACCTACTCAGTCCGTATTCGCCTCTATGAGGACGAGAGTGCAGAGATCAAGCTTGTTGTTGAGAGCGAGAATGCATTGAAGAAGCGCCAGGCTGAAGAAGCAAAGGCAAAGGCTGAGGCTGAGAAGGCTGAAGCTGCCAAGGCTGCTGAAGAAGCAAGGGCTGCCAAGATTGCCCTAGAAGCAGAGGCAAAGGCTGCTGAAGAAGCAGAAGCCCAGGCTGAAGAGGTAGCTGAA
The DNA here is from genome assembly GCA_050252715.1 of Sphaerochaeta sp. Taxonomy (GTDB): domain Bacteria; phylum Spirochaetota; class Spirochaetia; order Sphaerochaetales; family Sphaerochaetaceae; genus Sphaerochaeta. The sequence goes on from JBFWKK010000023.1 coordinate 8,148, forward strand.
GAAGAGGCTGAAACCGAAAAAGTAGAAGAGTAAGTATCATGGCGTCGAATAGCATGCTTGGGCGGGTTCCTCCCCAGAATGAAGAGGCAGAACGCGCTGTATTAGGGGCAATTCTGCTCAATGAGAAGGTCCTTGTGGAAGTGACCGACTTCTTGAGCAAGGATGATTTTTACAAAGTTGCGCACCAGCAATTGTTCGATGCCATTCTTACCTTTCGACAGGAGAGCACCGAAGCACTCGACCTGATTACCCTCAGTGCCTATCTGAAGCGGAATAATCAGGTGGATCAGTGTGGAGGTCTCTCCTATATTTCCACCCTCACCAGTGATGTTCCCACCACCACAAATGCTGCATACTATGCCAAGATTCTCAAGGCTCTGAGCCAGAGACGCAAACTTTTGCTCTTTGCCTCGAAACTGAAAGATCACGCATTTGATGAGTCCCAGGATATCCAGCAGGTCATTGATGAAGGTGAGCAGTCGCTCTCAAAGCTCAACAATGAGACCGCTGGCAGTGATGCGTATCACTCCATCAAGGATCTGATTACCCAAACCATCAGTGATATTGAATATCGAAGTACCCACGGAACCAAGAATGGCTTGGATAGTGGGTATACCTCCCTCGATTCTATTACCGGTGGATTCAAGAAACAGGAATTGGTTATTATTGGAGCTCGTCCTTCCATCGGGAAGACAGCATTTGCTCTATCGATGACCTTGAATATGATCACCAAACAAAAATATCGGGTTGGTTTTTTCTCTCTGGAAATGAGTGCCGCCAGCTTGATGGAGCGTTTACTTACCGGACACAGCCGCGTCGATTTCTCCCATATCCGCAAGGCAACACTGAAGAATAGTGAGATGAGTGCCATCGTGGACGCCTCAGGCTTACTCTATGAAGCAGAGCTCTATATCCAGGATACCCCGAACATGAAACTGATGGAGCTGAGGGCACAGGCAAGGAGGATGAAACTGGAGCATGATGTCCAGATACTTTTTGTCGACTATATTGGCTTGATCGATGCCCAGGCGGATGCAAGAATCCCCCGTCATGAACAGATATCAATCATCAGTAGAAGTCTGAAACAGCTGGCACGCGAGCTCGATATCCCCATAGTTTGTCTCAGCCAGGTAGGCCGACAGGCCGATGGAGTGGAGCCGAAGCTGAGTGACCTGCGTGAAAGTGGATCCATAGAACAGGATGCAGACGTCGTCATCCTCCTGCACCGGGAAGTAGGAAAGAACCGCACAGACAGCGAAGAAGAGCGACAGAAAAACAATATTCAGGAAACCAAGATCATTATGGCAAAAAATCGTAACGGTGAGACTGGAGTCTTCTCCCTTGCCTTTGTCAGCAATATTGTTCGTTTCGAGGAGATGGAGTTCAGCCATAAATATGTGGTAGGCAACAATCCTAACGCTTGATCGCGAGAAAGTGTCTAATATCGCCCAGCGTCAATATCAGGAATAGAACCATCACGAAGATGATGCCCAGTAACTGGAGATGATAATACATCTTTGGTTGCATCTGCTTGGCGGTAATCCACTCTATGAGTGCGATAAGAATCTGCCCGCCATCGAAAGCGGGAATGGGAAGTAGATTCACGATGGCCAAAGAGATGGATACCACACCCATCAGATAGAGCAGTCCGCGCATCCCGCTTACGATATTGTTCTCAAATCCCATGGCTGTGATATCCCCGATCAAGAGTGCAGAGCGGGCCATGCCTGTAACTTCGGAGCGGATATCTGCATGAGCTCCCCGCACCAAGGTGAGCAGTGAGTTGACGGTATCCCTTGCAATCTGCCATCCCTTTCTCAAGCCCTCTTTCATGCTGAATGGCATCCGTTCTCCTCTCTTGGTTTTTGTCTCAAGTGAGAAGCCGAGTACGACGTTTCCTTCCTCATCGTGAGAAGGCGTGTACAGAACCTCTCTCTGCTCAAGAGTGGATCCATTTTGTACGCTCAATCTGATCATCTCGTTTTTCCCAGACTGCAAGGCAACCAACAGATCAAGTTGATTCTCAACCGGAATACCTTGAACGCCTACAATGATATCTCCTTTGGAAAGATCTGCTTCATACTCAGGGCTTCCGTATCGGATGGAACCGATGATAAGGTCCTGAATGGGGGTCAAGCCAAAGCGAAAGCCACCCTCTCTTGTCGCAGCTCCCTGCACCAGGTACTCTTCTATTTGCCCATCCCTGAGAATGGTGAATGAGGCTTCTTCCCCACTCTCAAGCAACATGGTTTCAACTTCCTGCCAATCTTCTATGGACGATCCATTCACTGCAACTATCCTGTCTCCCTTCCTGATCCCCGCCTGATAGGCAGGACTCCTCTGGTAGTCAAAGAGGGTAGGATACTCCTCGGTGGTTGCTACCACTGAATCCATTGAAAGTGTCTGGGAGGGGATGGTTGCAAGCAGGGCATACAGCAAGATGGCAAACAGGATGTTTGCCATCGGTCCACTGAGATAGGTAAGGATTCGTCGAGCAGGGTGTGCCGAAAAGAGAGAACCTTCCTCTGTATGGGTGAATTCATGTTTGTTGTGGATCAAAGCCTGACTCAGATCATCAGAACCCTTCAGCCTGCAGTACCCACCAAGAGGGAAGAGACTGAGTCGATACTCTGTTCCTTTATGCATGGTGGAACAAATTTTTGGACCAATCCCAATAGAGAATACCTCTACCTCAATGCCATTCATCTTGGCTGTGAGAAGATGGCCAATCTCGTGGATTACCACGACAATTGTGATCCCCACCAATCCTATGAGATACTTCAAGAGGATGGCAGTAAATCCACTCATAGGTAACTTCTTGCTATTTTCCTCGCCTTTTTATCAAGGGCAAGGGTATCTTCGAAACTTTCGACAGCCTCACTCCATGGGTGGTCGAGAGTTCGCTGTACAACCTCTATCATCCTCGGGTAGGAGATGCTTCCCTTGAGGAATGCATGCACAGCAACTTCGTCAGCAGCATTGAAGGCAAGGGCACTGGACCCTTTTCTTTGGAGGATGGAGAATGCCAGGGAGAGCAGGGGAAACCGTTCAAAGTCCGGTTTTGAGAATTCCAGTGAGAGATTTGAGAAATCCAACGGGGAGACCAGGGATGGATGTCCCGCTCCCAGTGCATTGACGATCGGTAGTGTCATGTCAGGATTGCCGAGCTGTGCATATACCGCGCCGTCGGTGGTTCTGATCATGGAGTGTACGATTGACTGGGGATGTATGACAACCTCAATGTGTTCGTGGTCGAACTGGAAGAGATAGGAGGCCTCTATGACTTCGAGAGCCTTGTTTGCTAGTGTAGCACTGTCAATAGTTATCTTCTTTCCCATGTTCCAGGTCGGGTGCATAAGTGCCTGGCTGGCGGTGATGGAGGCAAACTGTTCCTTTGCCAGATTCCTGAAAGGACCACCACTGGCTGTAAGGATCAAACTGTCGACACTGCTGCTTTCATGGCCTTTGAGTAGAGACCAGATAGCAGAGTGTTCACTGTCCACAGGGATGATTGAGGATGCGTGCTCTCTTGCCACTTCAAAGAGGTAATCACCGGCACAAACCACACTTTCCTTGTTTGCCAGAGCGAGGTCAAACCCTGCATTCAGAGATGCAAGGGAGGCCTGGAGTCCGTCAAACCCTGCAATTCCATTAAGCACAATATCAGCATCGAGACTCTCAAGCATTTCCTGCAATCCGCTGAAACCGCTATAGCTGCGAAATCTCTCATGTTCCTCAAGAGTTGCTCCCGTAAGGCAGACGGCTTCAACGTTGAACTCCCTTGCCAGAGAGAACAGTTCCTTAAAGCGCATATTGCTTGAAAGCCCCACCACCTTGAAGGGAAGAGCCTTGCTTCGTATTGCCTGGAGAGCCGTGGTACCGATGCTGCCGGTACAGCCAAGGATTATTATCCGTTTCATACCATTAGAAAAGTGTAAGCAGAAGCCAGTAGATTGGGGCGCAGGCAAGCATGGAGTCGATGGAGTCAAGCAGACCACCACGCCCGGGGATAAGCATTCCACTGTCCTTTACTTTTGCTGAGCGTTTGAAAGCACTCTCAATAAGATCACCAATATTTGCAGCGGTTGATGTTGCCAAACCAATCACCACTGCCATTGTCAGGGAAATGGTATCTTCGAGTCCGGGGACAAAAAGACAGTAGAGCACTGCAAGCAGTACTGCACTGAGCGTCCCGCCGATGAAGCCTGCAATGCTTTTATTTGGGCTGACTTTTACCACGCCCTTATTGTTTCTTCCCAGTGCCATGCCGAAGATGAAGGCAAATACATCGTTGCCGAATACAAGCAGGAAGAAGAGGATAAGTATCTGTGAGGCGTTTGGTAGTGCAGTGAGCCGTTGGATAAAGGTAATGAGAAGTCCCGGGTAGAGAAGAAGCAAACTCTCTCCACCGATACGTGAAAGGGACTTTGAAAAATCATCCTTGTCACCCAAAAAGAGCTCCGTGCTGAAGAACACAAGAGCCAGGATGACAACCGTAAGGTCAACCAAGGGAAGGTTGGGTGCATGGGCAATTTCCACCCACTGTGCCAAGGGGAGAAATCCAATCGCCCAGGATGGAATATGCAGGGTGGTACCTTCAGCTTTCTGGTAGAGCCCTTTCAGCTCCTTTGCCCCGAAGCCCGCCGTTAAAACGGCAAGAAGGGAGAGAGCGAGGTAGGAGTTGTGGGGAAGCATGAAAATAATAATGAAGAGTGTAGGAAGGGTAACCACCGTTGTGAGAACCCGTTTACCCATTGATGTCATTGTACCCCCCCAAATTTTCTCACTCGTTTCCCATAGTCCTTGCAGATTCTCTGTATGTCTTCAGCGTCCCAATCGGGCCATAGTTTTTCATAGAAAGCGAGCTCAGCATATGCACTGTCCCAAAGCAAGAAGTTGCTTATTCTTTTTTCGTTCGCACTTCTCACTATCATATCGACAGGGGGGATCTGAGGCAAGTCCAAATTGGCTGCCAGCGTTGTCTCTGTTATGGATTGTCCGGGATTGGATGCAATGAATCGGTTGACAGCGCGACAGATTTCATCCCTGCCTCCATAGTTGAGTGCTATGATTGCGGTGATCTTGCTGTTTCCGCTGGTCTCCTCGACTGTTTTCTCTACTGCCTGCTGTACCTGTTTTGGAAGTCCGTTCAAATCTCCCCTGATAAGTAAACGAATTCCATGGCGATTGTAGTAGCCGATCTCTCCGTGGAGTTTGGAAACAAATAGATGCATGAGATACTTGACCTCTTGTTCACTTCGTTTCCAATTCTCCGTGGAGAATGCATAGAGGGTGACAAACCCGATGCCCTGTTCAGCAGCTTCACGAATGACCCGTTTTACTGCCTTCAATCCTTCCAGATGTCCAGCAGTGCGGGGCAGTGAACGCTTTTGCGCCCACCGGCCGTTTCCATCCATGATAATTCCCAGATGGACAGGAACAACGGGTTTTTTCTCCATAGTCTAGATCTCCATGATTTCCTTCTCCTTCTCATCAGAGAGGGAGGTGATCTGCTCGACATAGGAGTCGGTCATCTTCTGAATCTTGCTTTCGCCATCCTTGAGCTCGTCTTCGCTGATATCGCTGCTCTTCTGCAGTTTTTTCAGTTCATCCATGGCTTCGCGTCTGATATTGCGGATGGCAACCTTGCTCTGCTCGGCAGTGGACTTTGCGTTCTTCACCAACTGCTTGCGGCGCTCTTCGTTCAAAGGAGGAAAATTCAGTCTAATCAGTTTTCCATCGTTGTTCGGGGGAAGACCAAGGTCGCTTTTGAGAATTGCTTTCTCAATTGCACCAAGGACACTCTTGTCCCATGGTTGAATGACAATGGTTCTTGCTTCAGGAATGCTGATGGTTGCTACCTGGTTGATCGGGGTTTCTGCACCATAGTAGTCGACCCTGATCTTCTCCAAGAGAGAAGCGGAAGCACGGCCGGTGCGCAGTCCTGCAAAATCCCTTGCAAGACTCTCAAGGCTCTTCTGCATCTTGTTTTCACATGTATCCAGTACCTGTTGCATACTCATCTCCAATAAAACGACCGCTCACAGGGTGTGAGCGGTTCGTATCGATCGATTACGCTCAGACGCTGCAGGAAGCAGCACCAGCGCGCAAAAATGCATAGTTAACAATTTCCAAGGAAGCGCCGGCAGCCTTGCCGACCTCTTTTGCCTTCTTATCAACTGACATGGAGTCATCCTTGACAAACGGCTGTTCCAGGAAGCAGATTTCGCTGAGGTGCTTGTTCAGCTTGCCTTTTACGATACCTTCCAGAACCTTTGCGGGCTTGCCAAGCTTCTCAGCCTGCGCAGTGAAAATTTCGGTCTGCTCCTTGATGTAAGACTCATCAACGGCATCTTTATTGAGATAGGAAGGAGTGAATGCAGCAACGTGCAGGGCACAATCGTTGGCAAACTCCTTGACTGCATCACTTTCAAAGACCTTCTTGTCATCGGATTTGAACACAACCAGGACAGCAAGTGCACCATTGCCATGGACATAGCTGCTTGCAAACTCGTTCTCTGCAATCGGGAAAACCTTGATCTGCTTGAGAGCCATGTTTTCCTTGATGATGGTGATCAAGTCCTTGACCATGCCTTCAAGTTCTTCATTGACTTCGTTGTAGCCTTTCTCGAGAGCGACATTACAGATATTCTCACCAAGTTCGGCGAACTGCTCGTTGCTTGCAACAAAGTCGGTCTCACAGGAAAGTTCAGCCATGACAGCCTTGTCTTTTCCAATCTTAACAAATACGCGACCATTGTTGGTTGCACGGTCCTGGCGCTTTGCCACAGCGGCAAGTCCCATTTCCTTGAGGATCTTTTCAGCGGCAGCAAAATCGCCATTCGACTGGGTCAGTGCCTTCTTGCAATCCATCATACCTGCGCCGGTAATATCGCGCAGTTTTTTTACTACTTCAGCGGTAATTGCCATGCTTCACTCCTTAGTCTTTGTACAGGGTTTCTTCGTCAACGAGGAGAGCCTCTTCTTCAGTTTCTTCCTCTACTGATTCCTCTTCCTTCCCTACGCTTTCCTTCTCATCGAACTTTGAGAATTCAGCACCCTCTTCTGTGGAGAAGACAATTTCTTCAGTCTCTTCTTCAGTGGATGCAGACTCTTCTTCTTCTGTTGCTACTGCATCATCTTCATCCTCATTACCGAGAGCCTCGATAATCTGGATGCCTGCTTCATTGTCAGCATCGACAACTGCGTTGGCGATGATCTCAACAAAGAGACTGATGGCACGAATAGCATCATCATTTCCCGGGATAGGATAGGTGATATCGGTGGGGTCACAGTTGGTATCGACAACAGCGATTACTGGAATACCAAGACGCTTGGCCTCAGTGACAGCAATGGCTTCCTTCTTGGTATCGATGATGAACAGTGCTCCGGGGAGCTCCTTCATATCCTTGATACCGCCAAGGTTCTTCTCAAGTTTTGCCTTCTGCTTGGTGAGCAGGGATACCTCTTTCTTGGTAAGGGAATCGAAGGTTCCATCGATTTCCATTTTCTCAATTTTCTTGAGTGTTGCGATGGACTTCTTGATGGTGGTGAAGTTGGTCAGCATACCGCCAAGCCAGCGGTTGTTGATGTAGGGCATGCCACAGCGCTTAGCTTCAGCTTCAATAGCCTGCTGTGCCTGTTTCTTGGTGCCTACGAAAAGAATGGGCTTGCCCTGCTTAACGATTGCACGTACTGCATCATATGCTTCTACGATGCAAGCAGAGGTTTTCTGCAGGTCAATGATATGAATGCCGTTTCTCTGACTGAAAATGAAACGGGCCATCTTGGGGTTCCACCGTTTTGTCTGGTGGCCGAAATGTACGCCTGACTCGAGCAGGCTCTTCATGGTTACTACGGACATAATCCTCCTGTCTGACAACACAAAAAACCGTCATACGGTCTTTCCTTGTGCGTCACCCTTCTACTATTACTCACCCTATGGGTGGAGATTCCCCTGCTGCTGTTTGAACAGAGGTGCACCTAGTATTTCAGAAATCTGCAACAATGGCAAGCCTATTACCGTAGCTTCATCACCACTGATGGTGTGGATGAGGCTTCTGCCTTCTCCCTGGATACGGTAGGAGCCTGCAGCTCCTTTCCACTCGTTGGTTGCAAGGTAGTCATTGATCTTTTCCCGTCCCAGCATCTTGAATGTCACCACAGCACAATCGCTGCCGCTTATGACCTGGTCCTGGTACCAGAGGGCCCACCCTGAGTGGACCTCATGTGACCTTCCATCAAACAGGGCCAGCTGTTCATATGCCTCCTGGCGGTCCTTTGGTTTCCCGATCAAGGCACCATCGAAGAAAATCATGGTGTCACAGCTGAGTGTGGGAAGACTGTAGTGTGGATGTACTGCACGAAAAGCAGCAAGTTTGCGTCTTGCAAGCAGCTCACTTGCCTTTGCAGGGTTGCTCTCAGTATGGTTTTCGTCACACCCCGTCTTGTAGGTTTGTACCGAGATGCCCAATGACTCGAGCAGTGCCTTTCGAGCCACTGAGCCGCTGGCCAGGATCAGGGAGGGTAGTAGTGTTGATAACTTATCCAATCTCCGCCTCCAATAGTTCAATTTCCTCGTTGAGTTCAAGCCAAGCATGTTCTTCTGTATGCAGGCGTTCGCTTAGCTCCTCTTTCTTTTTGACCAAGGTGGTTATGATTTCAGCATCACTGTAGTTCTCCTCTTTTCCCATCTCCTCCTGTACGTGGGTTATCTCTGCTTCCAGTTTTTCGTGGACTTCCAGCAGTTTTTCGCTCTGTCGGTAAAGATTTGCCAAGCGGTTTTTCATCCTGTTCGCTTCCTTGTAGGAGCGCTCTTGCTTGCTTTCCCCCTGATTCGATCGTTCATGCTGTTTCTTCTCAACCTTTTCCTTTTCCTCAAGCTTGTAGGAAAAATAGGAGTAGTCCCCTTCAAAAAGCTCAGGAGGATTGTCGGTGGTGAGATAGAGAATCTTGGTTGCGATATGCTCGATGAAGTATGCGTCATGGCTGACGAAGATCATGGTGCCATCATACTGCTTGAGTGCCTTGAGCAACATCTCCTTGGCATTGATGTCCAGATGGTTTGTCGGTTCATCAAGAATGAGCAGGTTGACCGGATGCAGGAGTATTTTCAGGAGTGCCAGACGACTCCTCTCTCCTCCACTGAGCACTGATACTGATTTGAATACATCATCCCCACTGAATAGGAATGATCCAAGATAGGTTCTGAGCTTGGGAATATCACTGGTTGCTGCAACGCTGGAAACCTCTTCCAAAACGGTATTGTTTGCACTGAGGGTCTTCTCCGTGTCTTGGGCGAAGTAGCCTATACGCACCCCACTGCCCATGCGTACCGTTCCTTGGTATTCATGGTCCTGCCCACTCAGGATTCTCAGCAAGGTGGATTTCCCGGCACCGTTTTTTCCTGTTACCGCAATTCTCTCCCCCTTGTTGGCAAGAAAGGAGAAATCATCAAAGATGACCTGATCTCCATAGCTCTTGCCTAGATGATCAATGATGATGACATCCTTTCCGCTGTGCGGGGCAGGGGGGAAGGAGAAGGTAAGTTGCTTCAAATGGGATGGAACCTCCACTATGTCCAGCTTCTCAAGCATCTTGATCCTGCTCTGCACTTGTTTGCTCTTGGTTGCCTTGTAGCGGAATTTCTCTATGAACTGCTCAGTTTTCTGCAGTTGTTCCTGCTGCAGCTTATAGGCTGCTTCCAACTGCTGGATCTCCTGCTCCCTTTGGATTAAATAGGAGCTGTAGTTGCCACTATAGCGTTTAAGCGTGCCTGAGAAGAGTTCATATACCTCATTGACCGTTTCATCAAGAAATGCCTGGTCATGGCTTACAATCATCAACCCTCCCTCATACACCTTGAGGTAGTTCTTCAGCCAGTAGATTGCTTCAATGTCGAGGTAGTTGGTCGGTTCATCCAAGAGCATGATGCTGGGATTCTCAACCAGTATCTTTGCAAGGGCGATACGCATCTGCCATCCCCCTGAGAACTCAGCACAGAGACGGCTCATGTCATGCATCGTGAACCCAAGACCGAGCAGGACCTGTTCTATGGTCTGTTTTCGGTCAAAGTATCCCTCTTCCAGCAAATACTCCTGGATTTCAGCCAATCTACGGAGCGGTGAATCAGTCTCATCGGATGGGTCGCAGTTCTCCAGCTTTGACTCTATGGCCTGTTGCTCTTTCCTGAGTTCCTGGAATCGGGAGAATGCCTTTTCCACCTCGTGATACACGGTTCCCTCTGTGAAGACTATATCGCTCTGGGGTAGGTAGGATATACGCAGGTTCCGACTTGTGGAGACCTCTAAGTCATCTGCAGCCATCTGTCCACTGATAACCTTGAGCAATGTAGACTTTCCACTACCATTTCCCCCTGCCAGTGCACTGCGGCTCTGTTCACTCAGGGTAAACGAGACATCTTTGAGAATATCCCTGTCAGCGAACGCAAGGCGAACACGTTGGACTTGTAAGGTTGCCACACTCTCTCTCCTTATCTTGAAACGGGTGTTGAAAAGCCCGTTGTTTGACGGTATGATTACCTTAACACAAGCGTGTGTTCGGTGACAATCCACCACAATCCAGGAGGTTTACACAGTGCTTTGCCTAACGCTTACCGGCTCGACCTTACAGGAGAACCGGGCTCTGGTGGAACGCAACCGCCGGTGGATCGAACTTGCAGAACTGCGCCTCGACCACCTGCTTAGCGAAGAACAGAAAATTGCTTCATCTTTCCCTTCCACTGTTGACCTGCCTGTGATGCTTACCATGCGTCGAAAGAGTGACGGTGGCATGTGTGACTTACCGGAGAAACAGAGGTTGCAACTCCTGTATGAGGCTGCAAAGGGAGACTTTGCCTACGTCGATATCGAGGATGATGTCAAGAAGAGTGACCTCAAGTTCAAGGACCCGTTGTTTGAACAGAAAGTGGATTTGGAGCATGCACTGAGAGTGCGAGGGGTACGGATTATCCGCAGCTACCATGATTTCACCTGTGTCCCGGCAGATCTGTTTGGACGGATTCATAAACTCAGTGCGAAAGGGGACATCCCGAAGGTTGCGGTTACCCCCCAGAATATGATGGATGTCATCACCCTCTTCAGGGTCCAGCAGGAGCTCTCCTCGCTCAAGGAAAAGATTGTCATTGGTATGGGACCGTATGGTGTCTGTACCAGAATTCTTTATAAGAAGTGTGGCTCCCTGTTGAGTTTCTGCTCTGATAGCGAGGCTGCTCCCGGTCATCTGACTGCCCAGGTCATGAGTGAACTGTACCGTGCAGATAAGCTCGATGAGAGGACCCATGTATACGGGATCATCGGTAATCCGGTAAGCCATACCTCTAGTCCCAAGATTCATAATCCGGGATTTGAGGCGATCAGGTACAATGCGGTCTATGTTCCGTTCCTTGTTGATTCAGTACGTGCTTTCTTCAAGCTCGCTGAGATGGTGCAAATCCATGGGTTCTCGGTAACCGTTCCCCATAAGCGAAGTGTACAGCCCTACCTTGGTCGTATCACCAGGGAAGTGAAACAGATCGGTTCCTGCAATACCGTGGTCAGAATCCAGAACATGTGGAAGGGCATCAACACAGACTACTATGGGTTCCTCGCTCCCATCGAGGAAGCGATCAGCCAGGGAACGATCAAGAGTGCCTTGGTCATCGGTGCTGGAGGGGCAAGCAGAGCAGTGGTGTGGGCTCTGCATAACCATGGGGTGAAGGTAACCATACTCAATCGCAGTATAGAACATGCAAAGACCTTGGCCAACGAAACCATGAGCAACTATGACACCCTGGAGTCAGCCCATCTCTATGGAGAGGATGTCGATCTGGTGGTACAGACCACCAATGTCGGTATGGGGGAGCTGGAAGGACAGGACCCCTGTCCCACATTACAATTCACGGGCAAGGAGATTGCCTATGAGTTGGTCTATAAGCCAAAAGAGACGGAATTCCTGAAAAAGGCAAAGGCAGCAGGATGCACAATAATCCCAGGGGAGCTGATGCTGAAAGAGCAGGGGAAGCTCCAGTTTGAGGCCTTCAGCGGGTATCACTACCCCCACTGGGTAAAGATAGAACTTTGATTCAAGCAAAATGAAAACGAACCAGGCGAACCAGGAAAAGCTTGCTTACCGGTAGGATCTTCACCTCCATGGTTGGCATTACCGCCGCCTTGAGCAGTGCTTCCTTCTGAGGGGTGAAAGCAAGTTCAAGTGCCTGGACTATCAGCTCCTGATCGGGAAGTTGCAGCTCCAGAAGGATATCTTTCTTTCCTGATGCCTGCTTGCACAATCCAACCTTTCCCTGGTAGTCAAACCCCCCTGCCTCAAGAATAGGATTCAGAATCTGGGGTACTATTTGAGATGAGGAGATGATCATCCTTCTCTGGAATCGATGTTCCAGGTCCTCACGTTCAGCCTTTGAGAGAGACGCCTTGGCGATTGCTTGCCTGATCTCCTCATCAGGCTGAGCTTTCTGCACCAGCATGCTTGCCTGGGAAGGGAGTGGGCAATGGGGATGCAAAGCAGAAGCCTCCTTGATCGATGCCAAAAATTGTGGATGCTCTTTCTCTTTGATCACTTCGATGCGTTCGAAGCTTCTGGTTGCCCCAACCAACTGTCCTGCTGCCTGCAGTATCTGCCGCCATTGGTCTTCGCTTTCTCGTCGCATCAAGAATATGGTGGGTGCCAGTGTCTTGAGCCGGTGTTCTTTCAGAGATGGAAGATTGTTCACCAGATTTGCTGTACGCTCATCACAGCTGAGGATCAATCCATCCCAGACAGAGATGTTCTGGTAGCGTTCACTGAGCATCTGCAACTGCTTGTCAAGAGAGGGATTCATGCCATGCATGCTGTTTGTTTCCAGATACTCCTTGATCTCCCCATAGCAGAGTGAAGCGTCAAATGCTCCAAGAATGCTCTCCTTGCTGAGGTGGTATCGTCTCTGGTGGTCCAATACTTCAAGAAAGGCAAAACGATAGAGAATATCCCCATCTTTACAGATTCCCTGGTAGCTGATCGTCTGATCGCTGTCAATTATCAGCGCGGAACGCTTCTCAGGTACTTTGAAAGCAGATACCTTCCATGTTTCGGCCAAGGTGAGGACACCCCAGGTTGAAAGTTCTGTAAGAAGGGTAGGATTATACGTGACCTTGTAGCGGATGGAAAGTCCCTTGATGAGCAACTTCAGTGCATTGGTGTCACACCCTCCCAAGGTTTGGAGTACGGAGAGCAGGGTATGGGTACATGCCAGGGGCGCTTCACCTTCCAGGTTTCTGGAGAGCAGGAGCGAGAGCAACTGCTGGTCAGAGAGCTTGAGCAACTGCTCGCTCTTCTCCCAATCGACCATGCAGTGACGAGAATCACGCACCACGACGTCCATCTCCATCAAGTACTCACCAAGCGCTTGGTAGAGCTCCTTGAGTCGTTCTTCCTCAAAGCTTGGAAAATGCTGGGCGATTCCGTCCTGGTAGGTGCACTTGCCGTATTTTGCCACCAAGGAGAAGAATCCACGGAGAAACTCTGTGGAGAGATAGGGGCTCTCTGTGGGTGTTTGTTCCTGTTCTCCAAGCAGTGGACGCAAGGAGCAGTAGGAGAGCAACTGCTCTTCCAGCATTGGGTTGAATACCAAGGTGCCCCCATCACTGAGCAAAATCATACGCTCCTGAAGATTTGCCACCCGCCTGAGTAGGTGTCCGTAGCTGTATGAACTTTCAAGCAGATTGGTAATCTGTTCCACCGTAAGAGGACCGAATAGTGCGAGTAAACTGAGGATGGTCTGGTCGAACCCATCTAAAAGAGAGAGTGTTTTCTGGATAATTGCATCTTGGCTGAAGAATTGACAGAGCCTGGCAGTGAGCTGTGGCTTGTGAAAGGGCGATTGCAATCTACCTAGATAGTTGCGCGCCAGATAGAAGTAGGTGTCCTCGCTGTATCGACTCAACAGTGCCTTGAACGATTCTTGTGCCTGTTCCTTCAACGTTCCCATACCTCGATCTCATAGGAGTATCCTTGTTCAGCAAGGAATTTCTGACGATTGGCGGCAAACTCCTCTTCGCTTGAGTAGCGTGTCACCACCGAATAAAAAAAGCTGGATCGGTTCTTTGGTCTCAAGATTCTCCCCAGACGCTGAGCCTCTTCGCTTCGAGATCCAAAGGTTCCGCTTACCTGAATGGCAACCGATGCATCAGGAAGATCGATGGCAAAGTTTGCAACCTTGCTTACAACCAGGATGCGTTGTTTTCCTTCCTTGAAATCGCTATACAACTCTTCTCGCTTTGCGTTGGGAGTGCTTCCGGTAATTATGGGCAATCCGAAGTGGTCGGCAATATGCTTGAGCTGGTCCAGATACTGCCCGATGATCAGGATGAAATCATCAGGGTGTCGTTCAACCAAGGCTTGGACCACTTCCAGTTTTCTGATGTTCTCACTGGCTATGCGGTACTTTTCCCGTTTTGTTCCCAGTGCATAGGGAATCTCCTGCTCCTGGGGAAGGTCGACGCGAATTTCATGGCAGTATGCCTCGGCAATGAAACCCTGTTGCTGCAGTTCATTCCATGGAACATCGAACCGCTTCGGCCCGACAAGACTGAAAACTTCATCTTCCCTGCCATCCTCTCTGACCAGTGTAGCGGTAAGCCCTACACGGTAGACCGCCTGCAACTCGGCTGTGACCTTGAATACAGGAGCTGGAAGCATATGCACCTCATCATAGATGATCAGGCCCCAATTACCCTTCGTGAGTAGTTCCAAGTGCGGGAAGGGTCCTTCCTTGTCAGGCCGGTAGGTAAGAACCTGATAGGTGCATACCGTTACATCCTTGCTCTCCTTCCTCTCCCCTGTATATTCACCGATCTGGTCCTTGGTGAGGGTCGTCTTGTCCAGTATTTCATTGATCCACTGATGCACTGCCGCGACATTGGTGGTTACCACCAGTGTCTTGGTGGAGAGCCTCTCCATGATGTGCATGCCCACCACGGTCTTTCCTGAACCACAGGGAAGGACGATGGTGCCGAACCCGCTTCCAGGTCCGAGGTCCCCGAGCAGGGCATCTGCTGCCTGCCTTTGGTAGGGTCGTACCGAGAACGGTTTGCCACTTATGGTGGTCTCTCGGGTTGTGAGGGGGAGGGCAGGACCATGATGCAAGGGAATGCGGTCATCAACAGGGTATCCGATCTTGATCAGTTGCAGTTTTATCTCCCCTCGGTTGTATGCTTCGAGCAGGAAACGCTGATCATCCTTCACTATAAGCAGCTTGCTGATGCTCCTGCGGTTCAGCAACTCAGTCCTGATTCGTGTATTGGCAACCCAGAGCTCATAGTAGAAGGGGTCCTCAGTTCCACGGAGTACCACCTTTCCCCATCGTGTCCCCATATCCTCGATATAGAAACGAACAGATTCCGGTACCGGGAACTTTGACCAGTAGTCGAGACGTGAGAGGATATACGGAACATCCACCCCGCAACTGGCGGCATTCCAGAGACTGATGGCACTCAAGGCATAGGTATGCATATGCTCGGGACTCTTGATCAATTCACAGAACCGTACCAGATCATTTCTGCATGCCTCACTCATCTCGTGATGCACATCGAGCAACAGGGTCTTATCACTTTGGACAATCAATGGAGTATCTTGCATCATACCTTCCCAAATGCAGTGTAGTAGAGGTCGAGCAGGGTGATGGCGACCATCGATTCAACCACAACCACGGCGCGGCTGCAGATGCAGGGGTCATGCCTACCCTCAATTTCCAGCATTGTACTCTCATTCTGCTTGGTAACCGTCTGTTGGGGTTTCCCTATGGATGCTGTAGGCTTGATTGCAGCCTGTAGGACAATTTCCTGCCCGCTGGAAATTCCGCCTAAAATCCCTCCCGCATGATTGGATAGGAATCCATCGGAAGTCCTCTGGTCGTTGAACTCACTTCCGCGCATTGTTGCACAAGCGAATCCATCACCGAACTGAATGCCTTTTACTGCTCCTATGCTCATTACTGCATGGCTGATCAGCGCCTCAAGTTTTCCGAATACCGGTTCCCCAAGTCCTGGCATTACCCCTGTAATGCGGCATTCGATGACACCACCGATGCTGTCCTTCTCACTGCGGACTTGCTCGATGAGGGTTACCATCCTCTGTGCTGCATCTCCATCTGGGCAAGAGAGGGGATTGTCTACCTCATTCCAGTTCCGCTTCTGGGCAATTACCTCACCTACCTGGACAGTTCCGGCCTGGATTGTGATTCCTCGTTTCTGTAGCAACTGCTTCGCCAGAGCTCCCGCAGCAACCCTTGCGCTGGTCTCTCTTCCACTGGAACGGCCTCCTCCACGGATGTCGCGGATGCCATATTTCTTGAAGAACGTCCAATCGGCATGTCCAGGGCGAAAGACTTCACTGAGGTGGGAGTAATCAGCGGAACGCTGGTTGGTGCTGTAGAGGATCATGGCGATCGGGGTGCCTGTGGTATAACCCTCATAGATCCCGCTGAGGATGCTCAGCTTGTCGATTTCATTCCGCTCTGTTCCTGTAGGGTTTGCCCCAGGACGACGTCGATCCATCTCTCTTTGCAGTGCTTCCTCATCAATGGGAAAGCCGCTTTCAACGCCATCAATGATAACCCCCAAGGCAGGTCCATGTGACTCACCGAAGGTGGTGACTGTGAATGCTGTGCCAAAACTGTTATGTCCCATATCAAACCTCGTGTTTCAGTGTCTCGACAAGAAATCGCGCTGTGTCGCGCACATCCGGGTAATTTGGTAATGGTACCATGATGTCACAAATGTTGCCATAGCGTTCATGCCGCTTGCTATAAAGAGCATGAAAGGATCCTTCTATGTTGCTTGCATCGAGGAATGGGGGAACACCTCCCTTGAGGATCCTCTCCAGAAGAATATGTTCCTGTACCATGAGGTAGACCAGCTTTCCGGTCTTTTTGATCTCCTGGATGAGATCCTCATTGTCAGAGGCTCCTCCTCCGAGGCTGATGATAGAAGGAGCACTTGTGCCAGATAGAAATTGTTTCAGGGCTTCAGTCTCTGCGTGCATGAATGCAGTCTTGCCTGCTGTAGTATAGAAGCTACGAATAGAAGGTGATGGTGAAATTCTCTGGAGGACCAGGTCATCCAGATCCACCCAGCCATAGCCAAGCTCGCTCGAAGCAAGCTTTCCCAGCGTGGATTTGCCGCTGTGCTTGATTCCACAGAAGTAGAGGTGTTTCATACTCATCTCTGATCAAACAGGTCGGTCCATGCAGAACCATAGGCATCCATGACGGGCACTGTTGCACCAGCTTTGGTGATATACTGCTTTCTTCGTTTTTCCTTGCGAGCATGCACCATCTGATCCACCTGCATCTGGTACCGTACTTCATGGAGGTTCTTTCTTACCTGTTCCTCGTAGTGATTGACTCTGATGGTTTTCTTGAGTGCGTAGTGAAATGTCACAATCATCGCATACCAGAAGAGCGAAAGCAACAAAGGCTGCATATCCAAGAAGGAGTAGGGGAGTTCAACAATGATTGTCCCGCTCGCTACATGGTAGAGGTTCAGTGCATTGGGCCAGAGGATGAAAAGGGTAAGGGAGAGTGGCACGATCCAATAGATTCCCTGCCTTGAAAAAAGGAAACGCAGGCAGGCTGCGAATGCCAGGAAGTTCAAGAGCAGGCAAACCAGTGGCAGTGCATATATTTCTATCATGGTTCCTCCGCTATCCAAAGAGTCTTTTCCTATGATACCATAGGCTAACTCTTTGGGGAATAACTATGGAATTACAAAATCAGATCTCTGATACACGACTGAGAGAACGGAAACGAGAGAAGACAGAGGATGTCCGTGGTCCATTCTACCGAGATACCACAGCGATCATCCACTCCTCTCCGTTTAGAAGACTCAAGCACAAGACCCAGGTATTCTTTGCACCGAGCAACGACCATATCTGCACTCGAATGGAGCACTGCCTGCATGTTTCATCCATCGCCTCCACCATCTGCAAGGGGCTTGGACTGGACAGTGAAATTGCATGGGCAATTGGGATGGGGCATGACCTGGGACATACTCCCTTTGGTCATACCGGAGAGAAAATCCTCTCGAAGAAGATGCAGGAAGCTGGTTTTCCTCCCTTTGAGCATGAGATCAACAGTCTCAGAGTAGTCGATTTCCTTACCAATCATGGAAAAGGCCTGAACCTCACCTATGCCGTCAGAGATGGTATTGCATGCCACAATGGGGAACAGCTGGTGCAATCGATCATGCCTACATTCATGGTGCGGGATCTTGATGCAGTCACCACTCGAAAAGGGTTGATTCCAGCCACCTATGAGGGAGCTGTGGTCCGTTTCAGTGATACCATAGCCTACCTTGGGCGGGATTTTGAGGACGCCTGCCGTCTTGGACTCATCAGCCAAGATCAACTACCTGAGACCGTCAGAAAGAAACTGGGAAGCAGAAATGCCCAGATTATCGATACCTTGGTCAGTGATGTGATAGAGCACTCAAACAGCAAGGTGGGAATCAGCTTCAGCGATGAGCTCTTTCCTGCTGTGCAAGAGATGATAGGCTTCAACTACACGGCCATCTACAAGAGTCCCATGCTTGACGGGTATGAGCGGTACTTCTCCAGACTCTTTACCCTGATACTCGACTATCTGAAATTCCTCCTGGACAGCTATGGGTTCCAAGAATCTCTCTATGTACAGGAGAAGAACATGCTTGCCATTGGTTTCTACCACCACCTGATGGACATGCACGATGCCTATATCAGCAAGGATGGAAGTCTAGGACGCCTCATCTATGATTATATCGCGGGGATGAGTGACAACTTCTGTCTGGATTGCGCGAACGAGATTCTCAAGCCGGAGCATCTCAATGACAGTATCGAGCACTCACTGACCGGCAAATGGTTTGATGTCCGTTAGGCAAGTTCCCTTCCCAATTTCTGAATCTCTGCTATAAACTGACCCAGGTCATTGAAGGCCTTGTAGACCGCTGCAAAGCGAACATATGCCACCAGATCGACTTCCCTGAGTTGTTTGAGTGTCTCATCTCCAATGTCACTGGAAGCAATCTCACGTTTGCTTCCTACCTTGAGCATGATGGCATCCTCTATGTTCTGCAGGAGTGAATCAATCTCATTCTCGCTGATCTTCAGCTTTTCCGTACAGGATCGCACCCCACGGCCAATCTTGCTTAGATCGAACGGTTCTCTTCTTCCATCACGCTTGATGACCATCAACGGCTTGTCTTCAACCCGCTCATAGCTGGTGAAGCGATAGCCGCAGGCATTGCACTCCCTTCTTCTGCGTATTGTGGATCCGCTTGCGTTTTGTCGTGACTCCAGGACTTTGTCATCCATTGCTGAACAGTGTGGGCATCGCATCGTCCGTCTCCTTTTTATACAGTATAGTGCACTACGGATGTATTTTTCAACCTCTAGTGTATTTTAATGCGTTAAGTAGGGATATTGCGAAAATAAATACGCTATATATAGATATTGTTAGCAGGGTTGCGTGTGTCGCCACATGCATATGAAATCGGATATTTATACAATCTATTTGTTGTATTTAAAACTGGTTTGTGATAATAATAACATATTGGAGGATGTATGGCAGAGTCAGTTAGCAGTTGTGTAAAACGTATTGTGGACAAAAGTCCCTTTATTCATGAAATGCTGATCAATGGTATTCTTTCATTCAGCAACTATGCGTCCTCAATCCAGGATGAGGTCCAGAGAGCATACGGCAGAGAGGTGAAGCAAAGTGCCATCGTCATGGCACTGCGCCGCTATGGGGAGGAGTTGAAGAAGGAGAGTGCAAAAACCGACCACGGGAATGTTGAGTATGGCATTGTCATGAAGACAAATATCTTTGACGTAAACCTCGTGAGGAGAGACAACTTCATCAGCAAGCTTGGATCGCTCTATGAGAATATTTCAACCGAGAAAGGGGATTTTCTCAACATCACCCTGGGCAGTCATGAAGTCTCCTTGGCAGTAAGCGAGAAGTACCGCTATCTTGTGGATGAGTTGACCGAAGGGGAGGAGATACTCAACCAGATGAATGACCTGGTGGCGCTATCCCTGGTCTTTACCGGGGATTTTCTGCAAACCCCTGGCATCGTATATGAAGCAGTTCGTCATCTCGCTTGGGAACAGATCAATGTCATTGAGATTGTATCCACCATGAATGAGTTGACCTTCGTGATCAAGCGTGAGGACTCCATGAAGGCTTTCGATGTGCTGCAAGGGTTCCTCCGTGCAAGCTAGTCTTACCCTTGTCGTCGCAGATCGTGACCACGGAAAGACCACGTTTTTGCTCAACCTCTTGAAGCAGCCTTCTTTCCAAGAAAAACGCATCTGTGGTGTGCTTGCCCTTGCAAATCCTGAAAAAACCATGTATAGACTCAGAGACCTCTCTTCCCTGGAGGAGAGGTTGGCGCTCTGTGAGTCTTTGATCGGGCGAGGAAATCGGATAGGAAGGTTCTTCCTTGATGAGCAGGTCTTCAGCTGGGCGAACCAAGCCATACGCTCTTCCTTGGGCGCTGCTGATGTTGCCATCTTCGATGAGATAGGAAGGCTGGAATTTGAAGGGGGAGGCCTTGCCCCCTCATTCAAGGAAGCTCTTGATCTGGAAGGCCTTCAGGTGTATGCAGCAGTGCGTAGACCCTTTATTGATGATCTGCTGCGTGAATTCTCCATCCGGCGGGAGCGCCTGTCCATTCTTGAAGTGGATAGATTGAAGTAAGATAAGGATGTTGGTGATGAATGAGTTCTATTGGGTAGTGATGCTGGCTTTGAATTTCGTCATGATTCTCGTTGCCTTCAGGCTCTGGGGGAAGCTCGGGCTCTATATATGGGTTCCCATCAGTGTCATTGTGGCGAATATTCAGGTAACCAAGACGGTTGTACTCTTTAATCTGGATGCAACGCTGGGGAACATTGTCTATGCTACCGGTTTTCTCGCGACCGATATCCTGAGCGAGCTCTACGGAAAGAAAGAGTCTGCAAAGGCGGTTGGTATCGGATTCTTCAGCCTGCTCGCCATGACCATCCTGATGCAGGCATCGCTGTTCTTTGAGCCTGCATCCTCAGATATAGCCCACAGCTCTCTATCCCTAATTTTTGGCTTGATGCCACGCATCGCCTTTGGTTCCCTAATTGCATATGTAGTAAGCAACTTACACGATATCTGGGCATTCGACTACTGGAAGCGAAGACGTCCAGGCAGGCAGTCACTCTGGTTGCGAAACAACCTGAGTACCCTGGTCAGTCAACTTATCGATACCTTGGTCTTTACCTTTATTGCCTTCTGGGGAGTCTTCCCAGCAAAGGTGCTCACTGGGATCATTATCAGCACTTACCTGCTCAAGTGGGTGGTTGCACTGCTGGATACCCCCTTCATGTACCTTGCAAGAAGTTGGCACGAGAAGGGAAAGATTCTTACTCCATCCATCTAGTGGGTGGCAATACTTCCCTCAGTACATCAATACAGGCTCTGGTTCCCACATAGATTGATGGAGCGAACGGCTTTCTGTTGAGCAGGAAGTCATCGTCGTAGATAAACGGGCTTCCATCCACGTATTCAACCAGCATGCCGGCAGCTAACAGGGCGGCGTGGCTGGCAGCCACATCCCACACATAACAACTCTGGTTTACACACCCTTGGATATGGTCATAGATGAGTGGACTGAGCATGTGTAGGATGGAAGATCCAAAAATCCTGATCTTTCCGGTATACCTTGAGAAGTCCATTAGCCGCTGTCCGCTCGAGCCCATGGTGATCTGGTGGGGAAAATCCTTCTCCTCTTCCATCGCAAAAGGCTGGTCATTGATGAGCAACTCTTTGCCTGGGTCGAGGCGTAAAAACAGTTCATCTTCCCCGATACCCCAGCGAGGGGCACTGATCATGGCACCAACGGGAGTGCGATTCTTGTCGAGGATTCCCAGTGCAACCGCCCAAGAGGGGAGTCCCTGCGAGTAGACATCGGTTCCATCGATTGGATCCAAGACAAAGGTGAATGGTGCCTGTTCACTGAAAGGGGTGAGTGTCTCTTCACTGATGATGTTTGCCTGTGGGAAGAGCTCTGTAATAACGTTGATGATTCGCTTCGAGATGGCCAGGTCGGTCTCTGTGATCACCGTACCGTCCTTCTTGTAGGAGCGATTGATATGTTGCTGTTGTCTCTTGGCATAGCTTCCTGCTTCCCGTACGGCAAGGGCAAGCTTGTCCAAGGCTTTCTTTTCAAGTGTGCTTTCCATTATCTTGCATAACCTTCTTGCTCATGATAGGGTAATGGCGCTTATGCAAACACCTATTTCAACCCTTGTCCAATCGTATATCAAAACCAGTGCCGCTTACAAGGCGTATGGGGCAACGAGCCGAAACCTGCACGTAGAGGGTTTGGATGGGTATCCCCTTGCCCAATTCCTTCGCATGATCGCAAGAAAGCACAAAGGCCGAATCTGGGTAATCTGCCCCACTGAGGAGAGCGCAAAAGATTTGCTCAAGGATAGTGGAGTAAATCAAAACCGGGATGCTCCCTATACCCAGGAAATAAAGACCGTTTACCTGCCAAGCACTGGCAGAAAACTCTATACCCCGTTTCATGGTGATTCCGTTGAGTATGACCAGCTTAATCGTCTTACTACAATAACCGAGATGCATCATGGATTGGTAGTTACACATCTTCGTGCATTTGTAGGACCTTTGGTGAGCCATGAAGTCTTGTCCTCCTCCTCCCTCAGCGTCCGTGTAGGGGGGCAGTTTGCAAGCACCGATATTGCTGAGCAACTTTCCAAGGCAGGCTATATCAATACTGTTTCGACCTCCAGCATGGGTGAATTCAGCATTCGGGGGGAGGTCATGGACATCTTCCCCTATGAGAGCGAGAGACCGTATAGAATCTATGCTGACTGGGACCGTGTGGGAAAGATCAGCAGCTTTGACCCCATCAGTCAGGAGACACGTTCCAAGGTGGATCATTTCTCGCTCTCCTTGGTCGATACATCAGAAAATTTGCGTACTGAATCCATACAGGGATACTTAAAGGATGACGACCTGTTTTGCTTTGTAGGGGATAAGCGCCTTGCCACCAGCTTCCATAGTCTGCAGCTTGAGGCTAAAGCACTCTATCGTCAGGCCTTCTTGGAGGACCGCGATGCAGCCAAGCCAGATGACTTGCTACTCGACTTTCCCACTTTTATGAAATCCTGCACCTATTCCATTACTGTCATGGACCTTGCCGGGCAGCTAAGCGAGGCTTACCATTTTGATATTGAAGGTCCACGATCCTATTTTGGGAACTTCACCCTGCTCAAGGAGGATTTGAAAAGCTTTGAGAAGCAGGGCTGGAAGGTGACGGTATTTGCCGAGAACCAACTCCAATTACAGCGTCTCTCCCAGATGCTGGGTGCGTTCTCCTTCCTCTCTTTTGAGCGGATGGAGCTCTCGGGAGGGTTCTCCATTCCCAACAGCAAGGTGATCGCCATCTGTGAGCATGAGATCTTCGGTCGCAGAAGGCAGGTGGTCAAGACCCTGCAACACACCCAGTCAACCCCGTTGGACTCCTTTGTGGATCTGAACGAGGGTGATTATGTCGTCCACGTAAACTATGGGGTGGGAAGATTTGTCAAGATTGATCGTGTATCAAGCTTTGATCGCGAGCGTGATTTCATCAAGATTGCCTACGCTAACAGTGAGATGCTGTATGTACCCATTGAGCAAGCCAATCTGGTGCAACGCTATATCGGCAGTGACGGCGGCAGCCCAAAGCTCGATACATTGGGTGGCATCAGCTGGGAGAACAAGAAGGCAAAAGCGAGAAAGAAAGCCGAGGACCTTGCCAAGCATCTGATTACGCTCTACGCAAAACGCCAGAACAGTCCAGGTTTTGCATTTCCCAAGGACACTGACTGGCAGTTGCAGTTCGAGGCATCCTTTCCCTTCGATGAGACAGCTGACCAGCTGGCTTGCATTGAGGATATCAAGGATGACATGGAGAGACCGATTGTCATGGACCGTCTTGTCTGTGGAGATGTAGGCTACGGAAAGACGGAGATTGCCTTTCGTGCAGCCTTCAAGGCAGTCATGGGAGGCAAGCAAGTTGCCTTCCTTGCCCCTACCACCATCCTTGCAGAACAGCACTACCAGAACTTTGTCAGCAGACTTGGGAGTTTTCCGGTTCGTTGTGCCCAGCTCTCAAGGATTGTACCCAAGAAAGAGCAGAAGACCACCTTGCTCAATGTTGCCGAGGGAAACGTGGATGTTCTCTTCGGTACCCATCGTATTCTGCAGAAGGATATTGTCTACCGGGATCTTGGACTTTTGATCATAGACGAGGAACAACGATTCGGGGTTAAGGACAAGGAACGCATAAAAGTACTGAGAAACAGTATTGATTCACTCTCCCTCAGTGCCACCCCGATCCCCAGGACGCTGTACATGTCCTTGTTGAAGATCAGGGACATGTCCCTCCTTGCTACCCCCCCGATCGCACGTCGTCCCATCGAGACCCACATCGGTGAGTATGATCAGGATGTAATCGTCAGAGCGATCAGGGATGAGGTTGATCGCGGTGGACAGGTCTTTTTCCTGCACAACAGGATCGAGAGTCTTGATGAGGTGGTACGTCAACTTACCAATCTGCTGCCTGATCTGATCATCGAGAGTGCCCATGGACAGATGGACAGCCGCTCTCTGGAGGATACCATGCGGAGGTTTGTCCATGAGGGTATCCAGGTGTTGGTTTCCACCACCATCATTGAGAATGGCATCGATATTCCCAATGTGAATACCATCATCATCGACCGAGCAGATCGGTATGGATTGAGTCAGCTCTACCAGCTTAGAGGACGGGTGGGAAGAAATGATCGACAGGCCTATGCCTATCTCTTCTATCCCCAGGGAAGTGCGTTGAGCGAGATTGCGGTAAAGAGGCTGAAGATCATCAGTGAGCATACCGAGCTCGGCAGCGGCTTCAAGGTTGCGATGAAGGACATGGAAATCAGAGGAACCGGAAACCTTCTTGGGCGGGAACAGAGTGGGCAGCTCTCCTCAGTCGGTCTAGATATGTATATCCGCATCCTCGATGAGGCAATCAGGGACTTGAGAAAGGAGGGCTTGAAGGAGGAAGATAAGGAAGTGTTCCTCGAACTCGACTATACCGGGTTCATTCCAGATACGTATATCAAGGCGCCTTCGGTCAAGTTTGATATTTATCGCAAGATTGCCTCCATCAACAATGAGGAACAGTTGCACTCCCTGAGCAGTGAGCTCAGTGACCGTTTCGGTCCTCCTCCCGAGGAGGTTGCCAACCTACTCTATATCGCCCAAATCAAGATTCTCTGCAGAAAACTGTCCATTATCCATTTGACAGACCGCAAGGGAGTCGTCACCATTGAGTTTGGAAAGGTGGCAGATTTGAATGTGAACAAGGTGATGAACCTGATCGCATTGAGCAACAAGCGTGTGTGGTTGGACATGCGTAAGATGAACATCATGTATATGAAGACTGATGCAGTCTCCCTGAAGGACAAGGCTCTGTTCCTGATGGAGAAATTGCAACGGTTGTTGTAGGAGTAGGCATGCAGGTTACACAAGATTCGATCTTTCAGGATATCCCGGAATTGCAGTGGGTAGAGAGCAGGGAAGAGGGAGCAAGGAGATCAATAAAGAGCTATGTGCTCAGGGGCTCTTACCTCAAATCCTTTCAGGCTGAGGCAGTGAGAAACTATTATGGGACCTATGGGATCCCCTTCAAGAAAGAAGTACTGGACTACAAAGAGGTGTATGGGAACGACAAGCCTGTAATCATCGAGATAGGCTTCGGTATGGGAACTGCAACTGCTCGCATCGCGAAGGAACGCAGTCAGTTCAACTACCTTGGCCTTGAGGTATTTCTCTCTGGATTTACCAAACTCCTGGATGTTGTGGGAAAGCAGCAGATTGAAAATGTGAGGCTGATGCGCTTTGATGCGGTTGAAGTGCTTAAAACCATGATTCCTGATGAAAGTGTATATGGATTTCATATTTTCTTCCCTGATCCTTGGCCAAAGAAACGCCAACAGAAACGGCGGCTTATCCAGCTTCCGTTCGCACGTCTGCTTGCAAGCAAGCTGGTTGGGGGAGGGTACATCTACTGCGTCACAGACTGGGAGGAGTATGCCCATCAGATGCTGGAGGTCTTTGGCCAGAGCGAAGGTTTGGTCAATCCCCATGATGGTTTTGCACCTCCAATCCCCTGGCGGGATACCACCAGGTTTGAGCAGAAGGGATTGGCGAAAGAGCATCCCATCAATGAGGTCTGGGTGGAAAAAGCCTGAACAAGAGGGAAGGGAGCCTGCCGCCGCAAGCTCCCCTCCAAGGTTCCACAAATTCACTCTCAAGCAATCAGAAAAGCAATAGTATCTGATTGTCCACCACCTACTCCTCTTCCTCCAAGGAATCCTTGTAGGCCTTGATAACCTCATCAGCCAGTTTTCCGCTGAGAGGTTCGTAATGGTCAAACTCCATTTCAAAACTACCAGTACCACTTGTCATCGACTTCAAGTCGATTGCGTAGTTGAGAAGTTCTGATTGGGGTACTTGGGCTTTCACCATCTGAAGGTTTCCCATATCCTCCTGTCCGAGCACGCGTCCACGTTTGCTGCTTAGATCTGAAAGGATATCACCCAAATAATCGTTCTCTATATATACACTAAGAAGCATGATAGGTTCAAGTAGTACAGGCTTTGCCTTGTCTACAGCCTGCTTCAGTGCACCCTTTGCAGCGAGTTTGAATGCCATCTCACTGGAGTCAACCGGATGTTCCTTTCCATCAATGAGGGTGACTCCGATATCCATCATCGGATATCCGGCGAGATAGCCCTCTTCCATCAACTCATGAAGACCTTTCTCGATGCCAGGGATGTATCCCTTGCTGACCGATCCTCCCTTGATGGCGTTGGTGAAGGAGTAGTAGGAGCCCCGCTCCAGTGGTTCAATCTCGATGAGAACACGGGCATACTGGCCGTGACCGCCACTCTGTTTCTTGTGGGTGTACTCTGCAACGCCACTCTTCTTGGTGATGGTCTCTCGGTAGGCAACCCGGGGAAGCTTTGTATTGATGCTGACCTTCTGCTTCTCCTTGACCTTGTCGAGAATCATGTTCAGGTGCAACTCACCCATGCCTGCAACTACATTCTCCTTGGTCTCCTCATTGAATTTGATCCTGAAGGTCAGATCCTCTTCGGTTACCTTGTGCAGTGCTTCATTCATCTTCACTTCACTCTTCTTGTCATCAGCGCTGATGGCAAGACTGTAGATCGGCTGCGGGAAGGCAACTGGCTTGAACGTGAACTTACTCTCCGATCCTTCAACCAGGGTTGCATTGGTCATAGAGATGTTGCTCTTTGCAATGACCCCGATGTCTC
This sequence comes from Sphaerochaeta sp., assembly GCA_050252715.1. GTDB lineage: Bacteria > Spirochaetota > Spirochaetia > Sphaerochaetales > Sphaerochaetaceae > Sphaerochaeta. Next base: position 35,541 of record JBFWKK010000023.1, read on the forward strand.
CGGCTGCAAGCAAATCGGTTTCGATGAGTTTCTTGCCCACCAGTCGGTATATCTTTCCTGAACGTTCCTTTCTGTTAAGCTGAGGGTTGTAGAGCTCAGTATCGCCCTTGACATTTCCCCTGAGTACCTTCAGGAAACTCAACTTGCCACTGAACTGGTCGATGGTGGTCTTGAAAACCACCGCAGCAGCAGGTCCTTCCTCTGTGATGGTGAACTCTTCCTCACTACCATCTTCATTGATGATCCAGTCTTTTTTCCCAATTGGTTTGGGGAAGTTGTTTCTGATGAAGTTCAGCAAGCTGATGATGCCACTGCCTTTTTCGGAAGCTCCGCAGAAGACCGGAATGACACGGTTATCATCCATTCCTTCTCTGAGACCCCGACGGATATCCTCGCTACAGAGCGTTCCATCCTCGAAATACTTTTCGATCAGGTCATCCGCTCCCTCTGCAGCATTCTCAATTAGATCGTCATGGTACTGTTGCTCAAACTCCTTCATGTCAGAAGGAATCTCTGCCTCTACCTCCTTGCCATTCTCATCAACCAGGTAAGCTTTGTCCTCAATCAGGTTGATGGTTCCCTTGAAATCATTGCCACTGCCGATGGGAATGGAAATAGGGACAAAGTTTGCCTTGAATGTCTCACGAAGATTTTCCAGTACCTGGGTATAGTCTGCACGGTCACGATCCATCTTATTGATGAAAACAGCCCGTGGTTTATTTCTTTCGTCAAGATGACGCCAGAGCTTGATGGTCTCAATCTGTGCACCATCACGCGCGTCCACGACCATTACTGCTGATTCACAGGAGCGGAATCCACAGATGGTCTCTCCGATAAACCCTGCGGTTCCCGGAGTATCAATGATGTTCAAAGTCTTGCTCTCCCAATTTAGGGAGGCGAGGGAAGCGTGAATGGAAATCTTATGGGCAATTTCCTCTTCCGTGTAATCGCTGACGGTCTTTCCACTGGATACATTCTCTGCCCGGGAAATCACATTGGCATACCATAACAATTGTTCCACCAACGTGGTTTTCCCGGTGTCGTTGTGGCCGATGATGGCGACATTCCTCAAATCATTGCTGACAACGCTCATATTTCCTCCTTTGATCACATACATTAGATCTAGAACGCATGCATGTATGGTACGCCGCTTAACCCCATATGTCAAATGAATTCTACTTTTGCCCCATCTCAGGACGCACAAAATAGCAGACACCCTCATGCCAGTGGATATCCGCCGGTAGCTGTGTGAGTACAGTCTGGAGAAGACCCTATCGAGTCTGGCTGA